>CAZNSB010000600.1:0-3332 GCA_964575155.1 uncultured Planctomycetaceae bacterium
GCCCCACCGTCAGCCGGAACTTCCTGAAATGGTGCGAGGCCCTGTATCGGAACCTGACGAAGCAGTTCGGCCTTTCGGCGAGCGAGAAGGTGTGGGACGGCAAGTGTATCCTGATCCTGTTCTGCTATCGCCGGCAGTTCGAGTCGTACGCCAGGCGGTACGACGGGATGACGGCGGCGTCGCGGGCGGGGGCGTACTTCGGCATCGAGGCCCACGGGCCCGGCAAGCCCAACCTGACCCACATCTGCGTGCCGATCGACACCGAGGACCCGCGCCGGCTCCAGGAACTCTTCGCCCACGAGGGCACACACGCCTTCTTCGAGTTGTACAAGACGCAGGGCCGCCTGCCCCTGTGGCTGCACGAGGGCCTGGCCGAGTTCATGACCACCGTCAACGACAGGGAACTCCGGCCCCAGAAGTGGGGGCCGGCGGAGCAGGTCGCCCAGTCCGGCCGCTCCATCCACGCCATCTTCGACGTGCCGATGGGCGGTATGCTCTCGATCACCCAGTACCGCGTGGCCTTGACGCTGGTCGACTTCCTCCTGAAGGCCGGCCGGCAGAAGTTCAAGAAGTTCGTCGACAACCTCAAGGACGGCATGCCGCAGGAGAAGGCCCTCCAGGACGCCTACGGGTGGACCTTCCGGGACATGGAGGCCCGCTGGCGCATCTACGTGACCCGCGCGGCGCCGTAGGGACCGTGGCGGGGGGATACCGAATCGCCGCGTTCATCATCTTGAAAGCGAGGCTTTCCGTCGTGAACATCGACCTTGACGGTGCATTCAAGGGAGAAGTGCCGTGGAGTGCTGAGGGGTGGCAAGAGGCCAATGAGTGGTACCACGCACTCCTACATACTCCCCAGGACGACTGGAATCTGGCTGAGACGGGACTGACCGATGCCCAGTTCGAGATGATTCCTCCCGAAGCAGTGCACCGCCTGGAGGAGTTGACCGAAATAGGACTCGTTGGAGCCCAACGGGCCAACAGCCCTCTTGCGGTTCGGATTAACGCCTTTCATCCTTGGAACCAACTCGCCTGCTTTCTCATGGACCGCTATCCTACGGGCGAGTGGATCTTCCACCTTTGGCGTTTTCTGGCGATTGGGGAGTTTCTGTTACGCCATCGCCGCGATTTGAAACGAGATGGTCTGATGCGACATAGCACGGAAGAGCACGACGAGATTCGAGAGCAGGCCATAGAGGCGCTGTGTCTACTGCCTTTTACGAGGACCTGCTACGTCAAGGGAGAAGAGCAATATACATTTGACTATAAGGAAGTAGTTGCCAAGGCGCGCGAATTCATTGATCGCGCTGGGAATCCGGAACGGGACGAGCCGGCCTAATAGTTGGCAATCGGTGCGACGTAACATGCGATTATCCTCCAATCGCACCATTATGATTGCAGGACTCAGCGTGCTTGCCTGCGCGACGCTGGCAATATGGGCGGGCCCTCTCGCTCCCCGGAAGGAAATCGCGGTAGTTGAAAAGGAAGCACCCGCCCTAGACGGCCGAGAAAGCATGGTGAATGTCTATGCGATCTACTATGTGTGGGATGGCAAACGAGATGAGCATCCGTGGTGGATAGTATTGCCGCGGCCCCGGAGAGAGGGGGACTTGGAGTGGGTTGTAGTGGAAACCGCTGCAATCGAGGACGTACACGACACGGAAGCCTTCATGAAGGCTATCCAAGACGCCTCTCCTCTTGGCGAGAACTGGATCGAGAATTACTGCTACCAGGTTCAAAGGACGCGATGGGAACGATTACAGGGTGTTCTCTTTGGCACTGATCCACTGCCCAGCGAGAGGCAGGCCCTTGAGGAAGTCGCGCGTCGGATTGCAGAGTGCGACCGGCCGACACGCAACCGTTGAGCCGTCGACCGAAGGTCGACGCGCCCTGCCGGAAGCACATCAAACGGCCGTCGACGTGCCGTCGACGGCTCAACGGAAGAAGCGTGGGTGAAACGTGCGTTTTCGGCGCGGTGGTTGCGGAGACCCACCGCGCAAAACTCGGCATGAGGATTCAGGGCTCTCGGCGCGCCTTCAGAACCGCCGCTGCCGCTCGGCCAGGAAGTGGCACAGGGCCTCGTCGAACGGCGTCCGCGTGGTCATCGCGACGAAGTCGCCGCCCATCTCCCGGACGCCCCGCTCGTAGCCGGCCGTCATCGCCGCCACCCGGTCGGTGTACGCCTCGCGGATGTGGTCGGCGTCGGTCCGGACCCGCAGGCCCGTCTCGGGATCCTCCAGCACCACGGGGCCCACGAGGTCCAGGTGACGCTCGGCGGCGTCCAGCACCTGGAAGACGACCAGGTCGTGGCCGCGGAACGCCAGGTGCTCCAGGGCCTCCAGCACCGCGTCGCGGTCGTCGATGAGGTCCGAGAGCAGCAGGACGAGGCTTCGCCGCTTGATCCGCCGCGCGAGGGCGTGCAGCGAGGGAGCGAGCGCGGTGGGTCCCTCGCCGTCGGCGCGGGCCAGGGCGGCCAGCACCCGCGTCAGGTGCCGCCGGCCGGTCCGAGGGCGCAGGAGCCGGGACAGGTCCGCGCCCACCAGGCCCAGGCCCACGGCGTCGCGCTGGTGCAGGAGGAGATACCCGAACGCCGCCGCCAGGGCGGTGGCGTACTCGAGTTTGGTCATCGCGCCGTCCGGCCCGGCGTAGGCCATGCTCCGGCTCACGTCGAGCACGACGTACGCCTCCAGGTTGGTCTCGGCGTGGAAGGTCTTGACGTAGAGGCGGTCGGTCTTGGCCCAGGCCGTCCAGTCCAGCCGCTTGGGGTCGTCGCCGGCGACGTACTTGCGGTGCTCGCTGAACTCGAGGCTGAACCCCCGGTACGGCGAGGCGTGCAGGCCGGCCCAAAAGCCCTCGACGATGAACTTGGCCCGCAGGTCCAGGCGGCGGACCTTTCGGGCGACCTCCGGCAGCAGGTAGTGTTCGGGCTTGACCATGGTTGCGCCAGGATTCGAGCCGCGATCGTGAGATCGGGGGTACTTTCGCGCGCTGGCGATCTTCGGCACCGGCGAGTACCCGCGTTCTAACGAACGCGGCTCGAAACGCGCCCCTATATCAGGCGCGGCGAGCCGGGTGACCCGCCGCGCGGCAATTCGCGTTTCGCGCTACGACGCCCCGACGGCGACCGGGGCGTACTGCTTGACCGGCGGTTCGGGCACGGCTTCCAGCAGCCGCTGGATGACGGCGACGGCGTCCAGGCCCTCGGCCTCGGCGGCGAAGTTCGTCGCCAGACGGTGCCGGAGCACCGGCACGGCCGCGGCGCGGATGTCGTCGACGGCGACGGCGGCGCGCCCGGCCATGGCGGCCAGGGCCTTGCCCGCCAGGATCAGGTG
>CAZNSB010000601.1:0-3330 GCA_964575155.1 uncultured Planctomycetaceae bacterium
GAACTGGAGGATTTCCTCTTCCTGGGGCTCTACCGCGATTACCGCGTGGTCGGGGTGACGCTGAAGGCGAAACGTTTCATCAGGGAGATCTTCGGCATCTACCTGAGCGACACGGGCCAGCTTCCGCCGGAACACCAGAGCTGGGCCGAGAAGGCGGGCGCCCACCGGGCCATCTGCGACTACATAGCCGGCATGACCGACCGCTACGCCCAGGACCAGTATCTGCGCCTGTTTCAGCCCTACCAGAAGCTCTGAGGTCGCCGGCGGACGAAGCGGCGGACGCCTCTGCCGGTCCTCGGTCTTTCGGCAGCTGCCCGGGGGTTTTCCCGGGTCGTTGCTTCGCGGTGCGAAATCTGTATAATGGGCGTCGAACCCGAGGCAGGAGGAGAACCGTTGGCTCAACCGGCAGTCGTTAGACAGCGCATGGGCCTGTGGGTGTTTCGGGGCCTGTTCATTCTGGCGGCGGCGGCCACCGGCTACTCCATCGGGCAGGACCTGGAGACCCCCTTCGTCGCCCTGCTTGTGGGGATCGGCAGCGGCGTCGTGCTGGTTGTGGCGGAATGGCTGATCAGCCGCGGCTCCATCGCGGTTATCTCGTCCGTGGTCTTCGGCATGCTCGTGGGGATGCTGCTGGCGCTGTTCGCGCAGAAGCTCATCGTCCTGCTGGCGGGCCCGTTCGACGAAGCTCCCCACGCGGAGTCCGACATCCTGATGTGCCTGCTGGTGGCCTTTATCTACCTGTCCATGTCCTTCATATATCAGACGCGCGACAGGTTCCACATACTGATTCCGTACATCGAGTTCCGCAAGTCGGAAAGGGGGGCGCGCCCCGTCATCCTGGACACCAACGTGCTGATCGACGGCAGGGCGGGCGATATGCTGCGCACGGGGGTCATAGACGGGCCCATCGTCGTCCCCCAGCCCGTGCTGCAGGAGCTTCACCAGATCGCGGACTCCAAGGACCGACTGAAGAGGGAACGCGGCCGGCTCGGCCTCGAACTCCTCCAAGGACTGTGCCAGGAGCCCCGCCTGGACGTGCGCCTCGAAGATGCCAGCAGGGCCACCGACGAGCCCGTGGACGAGCAGCTCGTCACGATGGCCCGGGCAACCGGCGCCCGTATCATGACCAACGACTACAATCTCAATCGCCTGGCCACCGTGGCCGGGGTCGAGGTGATCAACCTGAACGAGCTGGCCAACGCCCTGAAGCCGATTGCCCTGCCCGATGAGACCATCTCGACCAAGCTCATAAAGCGCGGCGAGCAGAGCGGTCAGGCCGTCGGCTACCTGGAAGATGGCACCATGGTGGTGGTGGAGAACGCCACCCACCTCCTCGGCGAGGAGGTCCAGATCGTCGTGACCAACACCATCACCCGGGATACGGGGCGCATAATCTTCGGCAAGCTGGCCGCAGATTACGATTACGACCGATGATCCTCGCCTGAGACCGCCTCAAATGCCCTCAGCGCAATCCAGCCCGCCCCCGTTCGCCGTGGTGGTCCCGGCCGCCGGGGTGGGGCGGCGGATGGGCGGCGCTACGAGGAAACCGTACGTGAACCTGGCCGGAATGCCCCTTCTCTACCACACGCTCCGCCGGTTGAGGCGGGCGCGGGGGTGTGAGCAGGTGGTGCTTGTCGTCCACCCCGACCGGTACGATTCGGAGGACGGCGTCCCGCCGGCAAGCTGGGGGGACGAGGCTCGCGTTGACGCCGTCGCGCGGGGCGGGCGGACGCGTCAGCAGAGCGTGGAGGCCGGCCTCGAGCTGGTGCGCGAAGACCTCGCCCTCGTTCTCATTCACGACGCGGCCCGACCTCTGGTGCGCGTGGAGACGGTCGAGTCCGTGGCAAGGGAGGCGGCCAGGACCGGGGCGGCCGTTCCCGCCTTGCCGTGCGGGGAGACGGTGAAGGAGCTGGACGCGGACGGGCTTATCCGCCGGACGTGCCCGCGGCGCGGCCTCTGGCTGGCGCAGACGCCCCAGGGCTTCGACACGGAACTGATCCGGCGCGCCCACGCCCGCGCCCGCGATGAAGGGGTTGCCGTCACGGATGATGCGGAGCTTGTCGAGAGGCTTGGCCACCCGGTGGCGGTGGTCGAGGGCGACCGCACCAACATAAAGATCACGACGCCGGCGGACCTGCTCCTGGCCGAGGCGCTCCTCAAGGCACAGGCCGCCGCACGGGATGACGAGTCGGGGAACGGGAATCGAGAATAGGCCCTCCGGACCATGGACAAGATGCGAGTCGGAATCGGCTATGACATACACCGGCTGCGCGCCGGTGCGCGGCTCGTCCTTGGGGGTGTGGAAATTCCCGGTCCCCTCGGTGCGGTGGGACACAGCGACGCCGACGCGGCGCTCCACGCCGTGGCCGACGCCGTCCTCGGCGCTGCGGCGCTCGGGGACCTGGGCCATCATTTCCCCGATACCGCGCAGGAGTGGAAGGACCGGGACAGCCGGGACATACTGGCCGCTGTCGTGGAGATGGCGCGCTCCCGGGCGGGCCTCCGTGTTCACAACGTGGACGTCAACATCGTGCTGGAGGCGCCCCGGATCGCCGGCAGCCGGGATCGGATGCGAGAGGCCATAGCCGGCGTGCTGGGCGTGCCGCTCGACCGTGTCAGCGTGAAGGCGCGCACGGCGGAGGGGCTCGGCCCGGTCGGACGGGGTGAGGCCGTGGAGGCGCAGGCGGTGGTCCTGATGGTGGAGGAGCCCGAGGCCGAGGCGGCCTCGCAGTGACACGCGCTCCTTGCACCTGTCCGGGACCTGCGGCGCTACTGCTTCCCGGCCTTCGCCTCTCCCAGCTCCCGGGATCTGGCAGCGGCGGCGACCACGGCGTCCACCAGCGCGGCGCGCAGTCCCGCCTTCTCCAGGGCGTGGATGCCTTCGATGGTGGTGCCCCCCGGCGTGGCGACCTGGTCTCTCAACAGGCCGGGATGGCGCCCGGTCTCCAGCACGACCCTGGCGGCGCCCAGGACGGTCTGCGCCGCCAGCCGGAGGGCTGTGCTGCGGGGAAGCCCCATCTTGACGCCCCCGTCGCTGAGGGCCTCGATGGCCATGAAGACGTAGGCCGGTCCGCTGCCGCTCAGGCCGGTGACGGCGTCCATGAGCCTCTCCTCGACTTCGACGCAGAGCCCCACTGCGGAAAGGACGGCCTCGACCAGCTCCCTGTCCTCGGGCGTCGCGTCGGGGCCGCAGCAGAAGGCCGAGGCCCCCTGGCCGACCAGCGCCGGCATGTTCGGCATGACCCGGACGACCCGCTCGCTGCCCAGCATCCGCCCGAGCGAGGACAGCGTTACCCCCGGCGCTATGGAAACGGCGAGGTGCTCGGGGCG
>CAZNSB010000602.1:0-3326 GCA_964575155.1 uncultured Planctomycetaceae bacterium
CCATCGTCTACTCCATGGGCATCACCCAGCACACCACCGGCACCGACAACGTCCTGTGCCTGGCGAACCTGGCGATGCTCACCGGCAACGTCGGCAAGCCCGGCGCCGGCGTCAACCCCCTGCGCGGGCAGAACAACGTCCAGGGCGCCTGCGACCTGGCCGCCCTGCCGAACGTCTACCCCGGCTACCAGAAGGTGGACGACCCCGCCATGCAGGCGAAGTTCCAGGCCGGCTGGGGCGCGAAGCTGTCCGCCCGGCCGGGGCTGACCGTGGTGGAGATGATCAACGCGGGCGAGGAGGGCAGGCTAGAGGCCATCTACATCATGGGCGAGAACCCCATGATCTCCGACCCGGACGTCAACCACGCCGAGGCCGCCCTCAAGAAGCTCGACTTCCTCATCGTGCAGGACATCTTCCTGACCGAGACCGCCCAACTGGCCGACGTGGTCCTTCCGGCGGCGGCCTTCGCCGAGAAGGAAGGCACCTTCACCAACACCGAGCGCCGCGTGCAGCGCGTCCACAAGGCCATCGACGCCCCCGGGCAGGCGCGAGTGGACTGGGAGATCCTCTGCGACCTGGCCCGGCGGATGGGCTACGAGATGGCCTACGCGGACGCCTCGGCCATCCACGAGGAGATCGCCTCGCTGACCCCCAGCTACGGGGGGATCAGCTACGACCGGCTGGAGCGGGGCGCCCTTCAGTGGCCGTGCCCGGACGCCGACCACCCCGGCACGCCTTACCTGCACAAGGGCCGCTTCGCCCGCGGGCTGGGCAAGTTTCACGCCGTCGATTTCCTCCCGGCCAGGGAGCTGCCCGACGAGGAGTACCCGTTCCTGCTGTCCACCGGGCGTATCCTCCAGCACTTCCATACCGGCAGCATGAGCCGGCGATCCGACGTACTGCACAAGCTGGTGACGCTGGGGGCCATCGAGATCCACCCCGCCGACGCCGATCGGATGGGCATCGAGGCAGGGCAGATGCTCCGCGTCGCCAGCCGACGAGGGCAGATCGACATCCCCGCTTGCGTCACCGACCGCGTCGCCCCGGGGAGCGTGTTCCTGGCATTTCACTACCGCGAGGCTCCGGCCAACAGGCTGACCATCGCGGCCCTGGACCCGGTGGCCAAGATCCCGGAGTTCAAGGTCTGCGCCGTGAAGATCGAGCCGGGCTCGTGACCCCGCCGACGCCGGCGGCCGAGAGTTGCAGGCAGGAGCCGACGGCCCCTCGGCCGAGGGCCTTGGCATATCCGGCGGTCAGCCCCGCCGGCGAAGGGCGCTGATCAGGGCGATGCGGAACTCCGACGATATGCAGTGCTCTCACGTCTCTTGTCCTGCCCCCCAAGTTCAGAAGCCCCCGCCCGAGAGGCGCGACACCAGCCGCTCCGACAGAACCACGATGTCTTCCGTGCAGAAGAACGACTCGATGTTCCCCGGCAGCAGCAGGGAAGCCGACGGGGCCAGCTCCTCGTCCCCGGCATACCACACCAGCCGCACACCCACGCGCGGAAACACCTGGAAGTCCATGGCCAGGTCGGGCGCGGAACCGGCCGGCGGCGCCCGGCCGGGCACGGGCCTGCCCCCCAGGGCGGCCCCGGCCTGACGGAGTGTCCGCGCGTCACGCCCGACGGTGTGGCAGAGGCGTTCGATGACGCGCCCGCGGTACACGGGGGCGTAGGCCCGCCCGGCGGGCAGGTCGGCGAAGGTCACGGCCGGGGGCGCCGTCGGCGGGCGGGCGCCGACCGCGAGGTAATGCAGCGTGAGGACCTGCCAGACGGGCCGGACCCGCCCGCCGGCCGAGGTCCGGACGACGCCGGTGGAGGGCTCCCACTCGAGCACCTCCTCCAGGACGCCAAGTCGCCAGCGGCTCCCGGCCGGGCGGGCGCCGAGCCATTCCAACTGCGGGGGAGATTGGCGTCCGGCGGCGTCGGCGGCCTGATCGGCGGCATGGCGGAGGTTGTGCTGGGGCGGGGGCACGGGCAGCGGGTTGGCGGCGTCATTGGTCTTTCTGCCCACCGGCCTTTGCCTTCAGGTGCTCCCGGACGCTGTCCAGGAGGCGCTTGGCGCGGGGGTCGTTCCTGACCCGCTCCAGGCGGCGCTTCAGCTCTCTGGGGTCGATCGCCTCGCCGAGGCACAACCCCGCCGCCGGGCACCATTCAGCGCAGCGCGGGAGCGAGACCCGCAGCAGCAGCTTCCCGCAGCGGCAGCGGCGCTTCGGCTCGTCGGTGAAGAACTCCACCAGGCGCCCGCAGCCCGGACACGGAACCAGCACGCTGTCCAGGTCCCGCGGCGTCATCCGCCCTGGGCACTTGTCGACCATGACACATCATCATAGCGGCCCTCACCCCTGACGGGCCGCCTGGAGATACGAATCGCAGTAAATCATTCTTTCCAGCAGGAGCTCGGCGGTGATGGCGGCGTCCATCAGCTCGGTGTCCAGCGGGTCCAGGATGGCGGCGTCCAGCCCCTGGGCGATCACCATGGCCAGGTAGGTGCGGTTGATCAGCTCGCGGTTGTTGCAGCGCTGGGAGACGTTGCTCAGCCCCAGCATCAGGTGCGGCGGCGGATCGGCGAACATCCGGAGTTGGGAGATGGCGGCCAGGCAATTGCCCGGGTTCTTCGGCGAGACGTTCACCGGAAGGATGATCGGGTCGATGAAGAGCTTCTCCATCGCCAGCCCCCCCTCCATCGCCACGGTGATGATCTGGGCGCCCAGCTCGACCCGCTTATCGACGTTACCGGGGACGCCGTCGGCGTCAATGGTCAGCCCGATCAGGCCCGCGCCGTTCTCGATCGCCAGGGCGACGTACCTTGCGGCGACGTCCGGGTCCGCCTTGGACGAGTTGAGAATCTTCTCCCCCGGCACCTTGGGCACCACGGCGGACATGATATCCCACCGGGCCGTGTCGATCGCCAGCGGCGCGTCGGAGACGGCCCGGATGGTCTCCACGAGCCACAACATTCCTCCTTCCGCGTCGCTGACGGCCGGGCCCACGTTCACGTCCAGCGCGGTTGCGCCCGCGGCGATTTGCCGCTTCGCAAGGTCCTGGATCACCGGGGCGTCCCGCTTGATGATCGCCCGCTTGACGTCCTTGAACATCCCGTTGATGCGCTCGCCGATGACGTACACTTCGTTCTCCCGTATGTTGGTGCCTCGTTCTCCGTCCCGGAAGGGACACAGACGAAAGTCCGGCTATGCCGTTCCCGAATCCGGCGGGCGTTCGGCACCCGCCGGCAGGAACCGATCGAGGGTCTTCTTGACGAACTCGAAGGCCCGGGGATGGGGCATCACCAGCAGCTCGGCGCCGGACTGGTGCAGGACGGCCGCGG
>CAZNSB010000603.1:0-3321 GCA_964575155.1 uncultured Planctomycetaceae bacterium
CGACGGCGGGCGCGACGCCCCCCCGCCCCCGCAGTGCCACCACCCCCGGGGCAAAGAGCCCGACCGCGGCGGGCTCGGGGACCTGCCCGCCCGCCAGGAGGCTACAGGGCCAGCTCGAGGACCGGCAGATCGTCGGCCTCCAGCAGGTCGACGCGGTCGTCCAGGCCCATCGGGCGGTCGCCCGCCCGATCGCCGGCCGCAGCCGGAATCCTCCGGGCGCGCCCCCAGACGCGGGATGCACCCGCTCCCGCCGCCGGCAGCGGGATGCCGTCCACCAGCGGGCGGGCGGCGGCTCTGGCCGGATCGGCCGCCCGCGACGCCCCCGCCGGCCGGGGCCGGGCCGGTGCCGGCGAGTCGGCATCGGCGGCAGCCGCCGCAGCGTCAAGGGCGGCGGGCTGGCCCTGGGCGTCCCCCGCCGGGGGCGACAGCAGCGCCCCGCCGGCGCTGGCCTTATAGCTGAAGTGGTTGGCCAGGATGGCCAGGTCCAGCACGTCCACCTTGCCGCTGAGGTCGAAGTCGGCCTTGTTGTACCCGACGCCGAGCTTGCCGAAATTGTTGGCGAAGATGACTATGTCGAGCACGTCGACCTCCAGGTTGGCGTCGGCGTCGCCCTTGACGACGTTGCCGAAGTCCTTGCCGCCGAGGGTGGCTCCGCCCATGGCGTGGGCGTTGGTCACGGAGACGTCGTGGTAGCCCAGGGCCGGCGCCGTCTGCATCCAGTGGTTCTGGAGGATCTCGCGCACCCGGTAGGTTCCCGGCAGCATGTTCGGGAAGGAGTAGTCGCCGTTGACGTCGGTGGTGGTGCTGGGCTCACCGGCGTCGAGGCTGCCGTTGGTGGGGTTGTTGTCGATGTAGATGGTCCAGTCCTTCCGGCCGCCTTCGCCGACCTCCTTGATGCCGTCGGCGTCCCAGTCATGGAACTTCTGCCCGGAGATCGTGGCCCCGGGGTAGATCTCGTCATAGAAAAGGCGGTAATCCTCGACCTCGCCGTCGGGCGCGGCCTTGTCGTAAGGCAACCCGCCGGTGCTGCTGAGGCGGAACCTGGCGTACGGCCGGACGCCCACCGTGGCCGTGGTCGGCACGTTGAAGGTCAGCGTGTTGAGCCCCGGCACCAGGGCCTTGCCGGCAAAGATCTGGTCGCCGGGGGTGGACCAATTGCCGTCACCGTTGAAGTCGACCCAGGCGTCCACGAACGCAGGAGCCGCCGCGGGCGCGGTGAGCGTGACGTCCACGGTGGCGGTATTGCCCGGCACCATCATGGACCAGTTGGTCACGCCGTCCTCGTCGTCGTTGCCGTCCAGGACGTCGTCGCCGTTGGCCTGGGCCGTGGGCTGGCCGTCCGCATCGCTGTCCACGCTCGCCCCGAGGAAGAACCCCGCCACGATGCCGTGCCGGGCCCCGTTGCTCACGAACAGCGTCGGGTAGGACGGGTCGGGCGCGTCGCCGTAGTCCATGCTCCGGGCCTCGACGTCCACCTGGTAGTCCTCGACCTCGCCGTCGGGGGCCCAGCCGGTGAACGGCAGCCCGCCCAGCTGGCTGAAGCGGAAGCGGGCGAAGGTGGAGATCCACGGCGAGGCCCCGCCCGGGACCGGGAAGTTCAGGACGTTGACGCCCAAGGCCAGGGGCTGGGCGTTGAAGACCTGGTCGCCCGCGGTGGCCCAACTGCCGTCGCCGTTGAAGTCGATCCACGTGTCCAGTCTGCCCGGCGCCGAGGCCACCACCTGCACCGTGGCCACGCCCCCGGGCATCAGCGCCGTCAGGAAGGTCACGCCGTCCTCGTCGTCGTTGTAGGGAGGCCCGAACACCACGTCGGTGTCGTCGCCGTCGGCCGTGGGCGTGGGCTGACCGTCAGGCTCCGAGTCCCAACTCCCGCCCAGCATGAAGCCCGGCGACAACAGGTGGCGGGCGCCGAGGCTGGCCAGCAGCGTCGGGTACGGCCCGTCCTGGGCGTCGCCGAAGTCCAGCTCCCCCTCCTCGATGTCCACGGTGTGGTCCTCGACCTCGCCGTTGGGCGACCCGCCGATCGGCCACAGGCCGGGCATGGTGCTGAAGCGGAACCGGGCGACCGTGGTGATGCCCCCCGTCGCCGTGGCCGGCACCATGAAGGTCATGGCGTTCGGCCCGGCCGCGGGAACCGCGTTCAGGAAGATCCGGTCGCCGGGGGTGAACCAACTCCCGTCGCCGTTGAAGTCCACCCACGCCTGCAGGAAACAGCCCGCAATGGACGCGGTCACGTTCACGGTGGCCATCTGCCCGGGGATCAGCGGCGAGGCAAAGGTCACGCCGTCCTCGTCGTCGTTGGGTGGCGGATAGATCGTGTCGTTGTCGTCGCCGAGGGCGTTGGGGTCGGGCTGCCCGTTGGGCTCGGGGTCCACGCCGGCGCCCAGGAACACGGTGGGCACGATGGGGTGGTTGGCGCCGAAGCTGGCCGCCAGCGTCGGGTAGATCGGGTCGGGCGCGTCGCCCCAGTCCACCCCCCGCCGGATGTAGACCCGATGGTCCTCGACCTCGCCGTCCGCGGCCGGGCCCGTCGGGGAAAGCCCGCCGGCGGTGCTGATGCGGAAGCGGGCGAAGGTCTTCCCGACCGTCGAACCGACCGGCGCCGTCACCGTGATGGTGTAGTTGCCGTCGGCCCGGTACCCGGCGTAGATCTGCTCGGCCGCCTGCCAGGTGAGGTCGCCGTTGAAGTCCAGCCAGGCCTCGACCCACCCGCCCCCGCCGCTGACCTGGTAGGAGATGTTGGCGGGGGTGCCCTGCACCAGTATGGGGATGTTCACGCCGTCCTCGTCGTCGCCGAGGTTGTCGTCGCCGAGGGCTATGGGGTGAGGCTGGCCGTCGGGCTCGACGTCGGGCGCATCCGAGGCGTCGCCCAGCCAGGGGCCGCCGACCGTGTGGCTGGCGCCGTTGTTCGCCGCCAGCGTCGGATACCCCGGCACAAGACGGCTGTCCGGGGCGTCGCCCCAATCGTCTCCCTCGCCGGGCGGCTTGGTGGTCAGCACGAAGGCCATGTCCCAGGATTCCTCCGGCGTCGGCCACCAGATCGGCTCGCCGTCAGCATACGTCATGCCGCTCACCGGCGACGTCGGCTCGGTGATGATCACGGCGTCGTCCGGGGCCCGAGAGTTCGGATCCCGCGGGCGCGTCTTCCAGCCCCACAGGTGCTCCGTGGGGGGAGGGGGGTTGTACACCGCCGCGATGCTGATCCAGTAGATGCTCGCCTGGGCCGGGTCCTGGTGGAACCAGTCGTCCTCCGGGATGTCCTGGGAGAAGTAGAAGGTCGCCTCGGGCGCGATGTTGGGGTTCCGCGGGTCGAAGTCCCAC
>CAZNSB010000604.1:0-2621 GCA_964575155.1 uncultured Planctomycetaceae bacterium
GGCTTCACGCGAGTCTGCGTGCGTTCGGCAACCGACCGTAACAACAGGCCCCCGGGTCGCCATCGCCCCGCCGAGACGCCGGGACAGGAAGTGCCGCGTTCGGGGGGGTGTTTACAATGCCGCCGAATGTAAACACCCCCGAAATCCACACAAGCCCTTTTGATAGCAAGTCCTAGATGCCGTTACCGCCTGTTTGCGCCGCACACGTGTAAACACCCGCTGTACTCGGAGTAATAGTATCTTTCCGATAATTACGATATCGTGCCAGCAGCCCATGGGGGGTGTTGTTCGGGGGGACAACTGGCGTCTGCCGGGCGGCGGCCGGCCGATCCGCCGGCCGTCGACCTCCCCGACGACCACTCTGTTGTCTGCCCTCGCCCTCCGCCGTTCCGCCCGAAGGACGCCAGCGATGGAACTCCGCGGCGCGAATCCTGGGACTTCCACGGCGCCCGCCCAACCCCGCCAGCGGCAGGACCAGAGCCTTCGTCGCCCCGTTGCGATTCCAGGGCATACAGTGGCGGGGAGTATCACAGTATTCGATATGGTGTCCCCCGGACTTGTCCCCCGGACTTCCGGGAACGTCCTGGGAATGGGGGGTACAACATCATTGCCCCACGAGGTACCGGGGGTGTCAGCGGGGTGGATTCCAGCGGATGTACGGACCGGTGCGGAAGATGTATGATCCGGAGCACGCGGCCGCCCGAACCGGGGGGGCGCAGACGAGGAGTGACCATGTACGACCTGAGCGACTGGTTCATCGCCGACTGTCACGTCCACGGGCCCGCGCGGGACGGCAGCCTGTGGCAGCCCTTCCACGCCATGCGCGACTACAAGGACTACCTCCGCTACCTTCGCCGCTGCGGCATCCGGGTCGCGGTCCAGAACACCAAGGACGCCGTTCTCGCGCGATCGGCGGCGGTGCTTCGGGACGCCAATGAGCACGCCCTGAAGACCGCCTCGGAGGGCACGGGCAGGCGGCTTCGGATCATCCCCGCCTGCATCACCCACCCCCGATTCCCTCGCGTCAGCGCGGCCATCCTCCGCCGGTTTCGCCAGGCGGGTAGCTGCTGGGCGGGCGAGGTGTGCCCCTACGCAGCGGGGTACCCCGCCGACCGGAAGAACCTGTTCGCCATGGCCGAGGTGCTGGAAGGAGAAGGCTTCGTCTTCCAGATGCACCAGATCGGCCCGGAGCTGATGGACGAGCTGGCCGAGGCCTTCCCCGCCCTGACGCTGGTGTTCAGCCACCTGGGCCAGCCCGCCAGGACGATCCCGGGACGGCTGGAGGTTGCCCGCCGCCGGCCCAACGTGTATCTGGACATCGCCGCCAGCGGGCACGAGCGGATGGGCGCGATCGAGCTGGGGGTGGAGATGGGCATTGCCGACAAGCTGCTGTATGGCAGCGACTTCCCCATCAACGAGCCCGCCGGGCCGATCGTCCGCATCCTCAACGCCCGCATCCCGGTCGCCGCCAGGCGCAAGATCCTCGGCGGCAACCTCCGCCGGATCCTCGCCGCCGGCGGGGTGCGGATCTAGCACCCGTTGGCGGCGTGGGCGAACCCGCCCCCCATGGCGCCTGCGACCTCGACTTGCCAGGGCAGGAGCTTCGCGGTGTGCAGGACTTGGCCGGCATGGTGTCGCTTCCGCCGCCCAGGGAGGTCCTTGGTCAGTCCGACATGGCAGCGGTTCGGGCCCGCCGGACTGCGCAGCATATGGACGTACCGGAAGACGCCTTCCATGGAAGCCCCCTTCGACAGCCTCCCAAGGCGTACTTCCCCGCGGCGTTCAGGCCGGGAAACAGTCCGGCTTCGTCCCGAGGGGACTTCGCCGTGGCAGTCTTCGTTCGCCTTTGGCGGTGAGCAAAGAATGGGCGATACAGGGCTCGAACCTGTGACCTCACGGGTGTGATCCGTACGCTCTAGCCAACTGAGCTAATCGCCCGGGGTGCTCGGGTATCGCGACGCCTCAGGCGTCGTTTTCCGTCTTCTCTTCGCCGGCCTTGTCGGCCTCCTCGCCGGCGGAGGCGACCTCGTCCTGGACGCCCTTCAGGCCCTTCTTAAACTCCACCAGGCCCTGGCCCAGGCTCCGGCCCACTTCCGGGAGGCGCCGGCCGAAGATCAGCACCGCCACGACGCCAATCACCACCAACTCCCATGGCCCGGGGAACCATTCAAGCGTTGTCATCTCATGCTCCTGTCCAGCCGTGCCAGAGTATTATAGATACTCGGCGAAAGGCTGTCAAAACCTATCGCCCATTTGACTTGCGGGGCGCGGCCGCACCCGGCTCGTCGGTCGGGGCGGTCCCGCCGAGCGCCTTCAAGGCGGTCAGGAGGTCCTCCGGCGGCGGGGCCGTCAGCCGCATCCCCTTGCCCGTCCGCGGATGGAAGAACTCGATCGCCCAGGCGTGCAGGCCCTGGCGGGTGAGGATGGCGCCGGGAGCAGCGGCTGATGACGGTCAGCTCGATTTCATCATCTTCCACCGATGTAGCGTGCGGCAGCTTATTTCAGTGGCCGGCGACAACTTTCTGTTCGGCGTTGACATCAGCCGCCACCCCCACGTGACCGTGGCCCGCGGCACACAAATGAAGATAAACGCCGAGCCGCCGGCCCTGTGGCAGGCCGAC
>CAZNSB010000604.1:2631-3315 GCA_964575155.1 uncultured Planctomycetaceae bacterium
CTTCGAGCTGGCTGGCGTAGAGGGGCCCTCCCCCATAGGCGCGGTCGCCGACGACGGGGTGCCCGATGGCGCTCATGTGGACGCGAATCTGGTGGGTCCTGCCGGTCTTGGGGTGCAGGCGCACGAGGCTGAAGCCGGCGGCGATGGCGCCGGTCTCGGTGAGGCGCTGGAGCACGTGGTAGCGCGTGACGGCCGGCTTGGCGACGCCGGGAAATGCCCCGCCGGTGGCGCGGTGCACGGCGTAGCGCTCGCGGATCCGCGGATGCAGGCCGATCGGGGCGTCGATCACGTCCTCGTCCAGCTCGACGATCCCGTGCACCAGCGCCAGGTAGGTCTTGTGCACCTTTCGCAACTCGAACTGCCGCCCGAGCTTCCACAGCGCCAACTCGGTCTTGGCCAGCAGCATCACGCCGGTGGTGTCGCGGTCGAGGCGGTGGACGATCCCGGGGCGATACCACCCGCCGGGCGCGGGCAGATCGCCCAGGCCGCTTCCGCGCTGCTGGAAGTACCACGCCAGGGCGTTCAGCAGCGTGCCGGAGGGGTTGCCCCGGGCGGGATGGACGACCAGCCCGGACTGCTTGTCGACGGCGATGAGGTCGTCGTCCTCGTAGACGATCCGCAGCGGGATCTGCTCGGGGGCGATGACCTTCTCGACGGGCTCCGGCAGCAGCATCTCGATGACGT
>CAZNSB010000605.1:0-3310 GCA_964575155.1 uncultured Planctomycetaceae bacterium
GAGCTCCGGCCACCGCCTGCGGTACTCCGCGGCCATGCGGCGGCCGTAGGCGTTCTTACCAGAGACCCGCAGCATCTCCCCGGCCAGCAGCACCGTGGCGATCGGCCGCGACGCTTGGGCGTACAGCAGGCCCCACAGGCGTTGCCAGTTCATTCCCGCTTCGACGGCCAGAGCCACGAAGCCCGCAAAGAACCCAGCGTCGCAGCCGCCCTCGGGCAAGGCCCGCTTGGGCGGAGGTCCGCCGGCTTCCGAGGCCGGGCTTCCGTAGGTTCGACATCGACCAGACGATGAGCCTGGTCTGTGGGCAGATGGCGGACCATACCGGCTGCCGCTTCGGCCGCCGGTGGCGGCTGTTGCGTCCGTTGCGTCGCTCGCGTCCATGCCCGCCGGCGTCGTTGTGGGTCCTCCCCAGGCCCCCCGTTGGAACACCTCAACGGGAACAACCGGGGGTGTCACTAATCTTTCTTTCGCAGCCGACGCGCGCACCAGCGAAGGGAAGCCCTCCGGAAGTCCTTGCAGATGACCGCTTTACGCCAGAGCCATCGCAATATATATGCGAAATCTTGCCAAGTGGCCGTAAGGCAAACACTTATACCCGCTTAGAGCTGTCCCTTTTTTCACTTCCCGCCGCTTTAATCTTGCATAAGTGCTGGTAGCGTGTATACTTAGGGGCAGTAAGAGCACAACTGCCCGCATAGGGGCATGGAAGCGGCTGCAAGCTGACAAGTGAATCGGGAAACGACGGCAAGCGGCAAGCGGCTGGTAACGCCCCCGTAACGCGGGGGAAGGCTAATCGGGCCCTGGCGGCCTGGCCGAAGCGGACCCGCTGAAAACAGCCGAGCACGCCCCGAGGATAAGAGGCCGGATGGTCAGCAGCCCGGAAGGGAACCCTTCCGGGGGCAGCGTACCGGCAGCGGATGCAACCACGCGGGATACGGTCAATAGCGGGCTTTCCCCCCGGCCTCCAGGCCGGCGGACGTGCCGAGAAGGGCAACCTGCCCGACAGGCGAACATCGGGGCCCCCGTGGAAGCGGACGCCAGCACAGCGGCAAGGAGAGCAGCCACCTCCAGCAGAGCGGAAATGACAGCGGCCCGGACCGTCCGGGCCGGGTCGGATAATCAAGCGGCCGGCGCGGTGCACGAACACCCGCCGGCCTGGACCATGAAAGGCGGACCTTCCATGATCGCAAACGAACCTACCATACCCCCCGAGGTCCTCGCAAGCCTACACCAGCGGCGATCGGCCGGGGAACGCCTCAGCAGCCTCGCGAAGGAAGTCGGCATCACCTGGCAGCGCCTGTGGGTGCTGCTGGTCAGCACGCAGCCGAAGACGGAGCTGCCGGCCGCACGGCCCCCGTCCGCGACCGCTGCCCTGGACGGTCACCAGCACGCCCAGTTCGCGGACGTACTGGCCCTGGTGCAAGAGGGCGCCAAGAACATCCTCATGGTCGGCCCGGCCGGCTCGGGCAAGACCACGCTGGCGAAGGACGTTGCCGAGGCGATGGAGCTGGACTACGGATTCCTGAGCCTCTCGGCGGGGATCACCGAGACGCACCTGTTTGGCCGGCTCCTGCCCCAGGATGACGGCACGTGGGCCTATGTCGCTTCCCGCTTCGTGGAGGTCTACGAGAACGGCGGGGTGTTCCTGCTGGACGAGGTCGACGCCGCGGACGCCAACGTCATGGTCTCCGTCAACGCTGCCCTCGCCAACGGCGTCCTTTCCAACCCGGTCAGCGGCAAGCTGCACGTCCGCCACGAGCGCTGCATCATCATCGCCGCCGCCAACACGTTCGGCCGCGGCGGTGACCACATGTACGTCGGCCGCAACGCCCTGGACGCCGCGACGCTGGATCGCTTCGTCCTGGACACCTTGGCGATCGACTATGACGGCTCGCTGGAGCGGGCAATCGCGGCCGGCCGGGGCCTCGACAATCACCAAGTATGCGAGCTGCTGGGCTGGGTGGACGGCGTTCGGACGAAGATCGCCGACAACCGCCTCCGCCGGGTCGCCAGCACCCGCCTGGTCGAGCGGGGCGCCCGGGCCATCTCCGCCGGCAAGGCGCTGGCGGACGTGAAGGCCCGGTACTTTCAGGACTGGTCGCCGGACGAGCGGGCGAAGGTCGGCGAGGAGGTGCGCTGTGGCTAAGATCGAGAATCGCTGGCACCGGACGCAGGGCCGGCAGACGCCCCGAAACCCGGTCCTCCGCGGCTCCGACGGCATCGACCGGATCGGCTTCGAGTCGATCGGCGAGGCCGTGATCGACGCCCTGGCCGACTACGCCCAGAACGAGGGCAATCGCGAGAACATGGTCGGGAAATGGGCCCACTACGGCAGCGGCTCGGACGCCTGGGGCAACAATCAGACGCCGGAGACGTTGCTGGCGGCGATCTCGAATCCGCCGCCGGAGCTGCTGGCGGCGGTGGACGAGATGCGGCGGCAACTGGTCGATGAGATCAGCCCGCCCACCTGCACCCGCCGGCGGATCCGCCGGAATCAAGACATCGGCGACGAGCTGGTGCCCGAGCAGGTCCTGGTCCGCAGCATCACGCCCTGGCAGCGGAGCGTCCGGGAGACGCAGCCCCGGCGGTCGGTGACCATCGGCGTGAACCTGAGCGTCAATGCGAACAGGCGGGCGCACGATCTTCTGTGGCGCGGGGCGGCCGCGGCGGCCCTGGCCGACGTCCTCACCGAGCGCGGTGTGAACGTGGAGATCGTCGCGTTCTGGTCGGTGGTGGGGATGAGCAGCCGAAGCGAGGAAGTGGTCAGCCGGTACGTCATCAAGCGGGCGGACATGCCCCTGGACGTGGGCGCGGTGTCGGTGGCCCTGGCGGAGATCGGCTTCGCCCGGCTAATCGCCTTGTTCGGTCTCTGCCGGCACATGCCGGGGCTGCTGGACGATCGCCTCGGCCTGCCGGTGGACCTGCCCGCCCGGGACCGCGCCGGCATCGACTATCTGGCGGAGAAAGAAATCATCAGCCGGGAGGCCGCGGAAGACTGGCTACGCCGGTCGGCGGCCCGGCAAGAAAGCGAGGTTTGCCATGTCTGAGACGAAACCAAGCAAGAGCGGAAAGCTACTGGACGCGTCCACGTGGGACGCACTGAGGTCGGCGGGGATCACCGAAGAGGAGCTGCTGGCCGATCAGCCCTTCGGCCCGATCATCGCCAGCTACACCCGGGCCCAGGCGATCGAAGACGGCGTGCTGGTGGACCTGACGCAGCCCCCGACGGGCGAGCTGCTCCGCGAGGCCGGCGTCAAGGTCCACGCGGCCATGACGGCGACCGCCTTCGCCGAGGCCGTCGCCCCGATCG
>CAZNSB010000606.1:0-3307 GCA_964575155.1 uncultured Planctomycetaceae bacterium
TCACGCTGTCCTTGAACTTCCGCAGCTCGAAGTTGAACACCGGCGTGGTGATGTCGAGCCCCTCGACGCTGTCGGCGGTAACGCCGATGGCGCCCTTGAAGTCCGGCGCGGTCCCGGAGGCGGCCGTCTTGCTGATCGTGGCGCGGCTGTTGGTGATGTGCTGGCTGCCCCCGCCGGTGTCGAAGCTGAAGGTCGTGGCGTTGTCGGCCGGGTCCATCGCGTAGCGGGCCGTGCCCACCCAGCGGTACTGGTTGTCCGTCGGCTCGACCGACAGCTCCTGGCGTTCCAGGTCTTTGTGGGTCGCCGGCGCCTGGCCGTCCAGGGCGGTGAGGGCCTGCTGCTCGTCGTTCGTACCGTCGATGTCGTACAGCAGCTCCGCGGACCCGGTCTCGCCGTCGTCCGTCTTGGACAGCACGCCGCTGCCGAGTCTCTCTCTGACGGTTATGGCCATCGGGGTCCTCTACGCGAACTTCTGGCCGGCCTTCTGCTCGTCCAGGATCTTCTTGGTGTTCTTGGCCGTCGCCTCGCCGGCGACCGCCGCCCGCTGCGTCCACTTGCCCGACAGGCCCATCCCGAACGCCGCGGCGGTGCTGAACGTCCCGGTGACGGTGATCTTGTCGGTGGTCTTCTCGAAGGACGTGGCAACGCTGCCCATGCGTTTCATCAGCTCCTCCAGGCCGGGCGGGTCTTTGAGCTTCTCGGGCCCTTCGTCCTTCTCCCGTTCGCGCTTGACCCGCTTGCGCTTGGCCTCGTCTGCGGCATCCTTCAATTGCTTCCGCGCCGCGGCGACCTCGGCCTCGGCGTTCTTCACACGGCGGTCGTACTCGTCGTCCAGGGCCTTTTCGCGCTCATCCTGCTCCTTGACGATGTTCGCCAGCGTCGCGTCGTGGACCGCTTTGGCCGACTCCCGGTCGGCCTTGCGTTTCTCCTCGCGGACCTTGACCTTCGCGTCGCGCTCGGCGTTGAGCTTCTCGATGCCGGCCTTGTACGCCTCGTCCGCGCTGCGGTTGGCAGCCTCGGCGTCGAACGAATCGCTGAACAGGCCCTTGATCGAATTCCATGCCTTCCGCAGCTTGTTGCCCGTCCACCGCCACGCCTTCACGACACCGGTGGAGAACTTGGTCCAGGTCTTGCTGAGGAAGGATGTAACCTCGATCCACGCCACCTCCAGACCGTGCCAGATGTACTCGCCGATGATCAGCAGGCCGCTGAACGCCTGGGTGCCGATGCGGATGAAGAAGTGCTTGAAGTTCAGCCACAGCTTCAGCAGCCAGCCGATCCCGCGCTGCCAGACGACCTTGAGCCCCAGCCAGAGGATCTTGGCCGCCAGGCCGATGTCGCCGGCCTTGAGGGCGTCCATGATCCCGGTGGTGGTGATCTCCGCGTCCTCTTTGAGCAGTGCGAACTTCTCGCCCAGCCAGCCCAACGCCTTGCCGCCGGCCTCGGTCGAATACAGCATGTACGCGGCCAGGGCGCCCAGCGCCGCCAGGACCATGCCGATGGGCGACAGCAGGAAGCCGATCGCGCCGGCGAGGATGCTGAATGCCGTCGTGAACATCCCCACGATGGAGCCCACCGCGGAGATGATCCCGCCGAGGACGGAGATGGCCAGCCCGGCCGCGATGATCCCGCCCACCACGGCGGCGACGATCACGACCAGGTGCTTGTTCTGCTTGAGCCACTCACCGGCCTTGGTGATCAGCGGCGCGAGGTACTCCACCAGCCGGTTCAGCGCCGGCGCCAGGGCCGAGCCGATGGTGAAGACCGCCCGCTTGAGGACGTACCACAGCGTGGTCATGTCGTCTTTGAGCTTGGCGGCGGCCTTGGCGCTGTCGCCGGTCATCGTGATCCCGAGCGCCCGGGCCTTGGCGCGGAGCTCCTCGATGCCCTTGGCGCCCAGCCGCGTCATGGGCAGAAGCTGCCGGCCGGCGCGGCCGAAGACCTCCTGGGCGATGGCGCCCTTCTGGGTCTCGTCGGTGACCCGCGACAGCGCCTCGGCGATCAGCGTGAACTGCTTGTCGGGCGAGAGCCCCTCCAGGGCCTTGTAAGACAGGCCCAGGTCCTTCAACGCCTCCTGCTTGGTCGCCAACCCCTTGCCGGCGTCGCGAATCGTGCGCTGCATGCCCATGACCGCCCGCTCGAAGTTCTGCAACGACGCCCCGGACAGATCCGCGACGTACGCCATCTCCGACAAGGCCTCGACGGCCGTGCCGGTGCGCTGGCTCATCTTGTCCAGGGCGTCGCCCTGATCCACGAAGGACTTGATCGACCCGGCCAGTGGTAGTGCCGCCGCGCCTCCCAGCGCCGTCAGCTTCGCCCCCATCATCGTCACGCTCGCCCCGAACGCCTTGAGCTTGGCGGACGCCCGCCTCAAGCCCTTGACCAGCCGGCCGTCCTTCGCGAACAGCTCCACGTAGGCACGGCCGGCCCGGATTGCTCCTGCCTGGGGCATGGGTCACTCCCTTTCGCTGGGCGGGACCGGCCCCTCGGCTTCGCTGGGGACAGGGAGGCAGTACCAGCCCTCCGGCAAGTCCATGACCCCGGCGACGGGCTTGCCGTCGGCGTCCAGGACCCACACCTTCGCCCTGTTGACCGTCTCACGGAGCCGCACCGGCTCGCCGGAAGGCACGTAGACCGTCCGCGTCCCGCAGCCGGGAAGCAGCAGGATCACTGCCAGGCACAGGCAGGCGAGTTTCCGAGGGCCCCAGCTCTTCCGGACGCGCCGGCGCAGCCGGTCGCGGAGTTCCGGTTGCCGCCGGCTGTCCTCGGCCGTCGGCTTGGCTCGCTCGAACAGGACCGGCAGCAGGGCGCGGAGGAGGACCTCCAGAATGGCCGCCAGCACCTTCACGTACCGGCCTCCGCGGGGGTTGCAGCTTTGTCCAGACCCCCGCCGGCCTCCAGGTCAGCGTGGATGATCTGAATGCCTTCCTTCAGATCGGCCACCTCCTTCGGCTTGGCGCGCCGGCCCTCCACATCCTCGAACACACTGAGGACGTAACGCAGGGCCGCATCCAGCTTGGCAAGGGCCTTGTTCGGCGTATCGTCGGGGATCTGCTTCTCGGCGTGCTTGACCGCCGAGATGATCGCCCCCTCGAATCGCTGCCAGGTGGGCCTGGCGACGTACAGCCGGTTCAGCAGGTACAGCACCAGCCCGGCGACGACGGCGATGCCCAGGGGCGAGTTCACAACGCCCCAGACGGCTTTCAGCACTTCGGTCATGGCTACTGCTCCTTCACGAACACCTTCAGCATTCCTATGTCGCCCTGGACCCGGGCCGGCTTCCGTTGCCGGTCCTGCCTGGCCCAGG
>CAZNSB010000607.1:0-3307 GCA_964575155.1 uncultured Planctomycetaceae bacterium
GAGCTGGTCGACCTCCGGGCGGTTGATGACGCCGGAGATGATCAGGATGCGGGTGTCGTCGAGCTCGTCGCTTTCCCGGATCGTCTTGCAGACGGCCATGCCGTTGATGTCCGGCAGGAGGTAGTCCAGGACGATTACGTCCGGGCGGAACCGGTTGGCCTCCACGCCGGCGTCGAACCCCGTCCGGGCCGTACGCGACTCGAAACGCCCGTCCTTGCCCATGATGTCCATGAACAGGGCCACCAGGTCCTCGTCGTCGTCCACCACCAGGACCTTGACCTTGTCCGACTCCAGCCGGTCCAGGGGGATGTTGTTGTCCTTCATGAACTTCAGCAGCTTGTCGCGGGGGATCCGCCGGAACCTGCTGCCGGGGACCCGGAACCCTCCCAACTGCCCGCTGTCGAAGCAGCGAATGATCGTCTGCTGGCTCAGCCCGCAGATCTCGGCGGCTTCCCCGGTGGTGAACACGCTCTTGTGTCGCAAGTTTGACATCTTCGCTCCTGCCCGAATAAGATGGTCGCGTGGCCCCGGCGGATGCGGCTTGCGGGAGGGGCCCCGGCTTCTATGGTTAGGTTCGGTCTTGCCCTTGGACGACTTAACTTATCCAAACGTCACATCTTGACAAGTCGGGCGCATCTTGTCACGCGAATTCTGCCTGTTTCGCGTTCACCGGCTGGGGTGCGGCGGGCGGTCGCCCGAGGCCGAACTTGGCCGGGGCCGGGGCCGATTTGTTGATAATACCAACGGATTTTCCTGCTTCGGCCCGGAATTTGCTCCGAGAAGAAGCTGTTAGGAAGTCGTGGACAAGTGCCGGCCTTTTGCTATAACTATTGCCGTGTAAAGGGTTATCTTGATCGGGTGCCCCGGCGGGGATGTGAGTAGGCGCCGGCGGCCGCCGGGTGGGTCTGCCGGGCCGCCCCGGTCATCTGATGTGCTTTGCGGATAATGGCTTGTGAGGAGGGCCGCGGCCGGCGCTGCGGCGGGTCGGTGCCTATGAGAGCCTCGGACTTCGACTATGACCTTCCCGCGGAGCGGATCGCCCAGGAGCCGGTCTGCCCCCGCGACCGATGCCGCCTGATGGTGCTGGACCGCCGCACCGGGCGACGCTCCCATCACGTCTTCGCGGAGCTGCCGGAGTTGCTGGCCCGCGGCGACGTGCTGGTGGTCAACGACACGCGGGTGATCCCCGCCCGGTTCCTCTGCCGCCGGCGAAGCGGCGGGCGGATCCAGGGGCTGTTCCTGCGCGAGCTTTCGCCCGGGCAGTGGGAGGTGATGCTCAAGGCCGCCGGCCGCTGCCGCCGGGGCGAGGAGCTGATCCTTGCCGGCGAGGAGACCGTCCGCCTGAAGCTGGGGCGGAGGCTCGGCGAGGGGCTCTGGCACCTGGGCGTGCATCCGCCCGCCGGGGCGATGGAGCTGCTGGAACGCGTCGGCAGGACGCCCCTCCCGCCGTACATCCGCCGCCCGGGCGCGATGGACGACCGCCGGGACCGCGCCGCCTACCAGACCGTTTACGCCGCCCGCCCCGGTGCCGTCGCCGCGCCCACCGCCGGGATGCACTTCACCGCGCCCCTGCTGTCGGCCCTGGCCGCTGCCGGCGTGGAGCGCGTCGCGGCGACGCTGCACGTGGGGCTGGGCACCTTCGCCCCCGTCAAGGGCGAGGACCTCGCCCGCCACCGGATGCAGGCGGAGTGGTACGAGCTTTCGCCGGCGGCCGCCGACGCCATCGCCGGCGCGCGGCGCGCCGGGCGGCGGATCGTGGCGGTCGGCACGACCGCCGTCCGCGTGCTGGAGACGGCCGCCGAGGCAGGGCGGCTCCGGCCGGGGAAGGGCTGGACCGACCTCTTCATCTACCCGCCGGCGGAGTTTGGCCTCGTCGATGCCCTGCTGACCAACTTCCACCTGCCTCGCTCCACGCTGCTCATGCTGGCGGGGGCCTTCTGCTCGCCGGGGAGGACGGAGGGGGTCCGGGTGCTGCTGGACGCCTACGCGGAGGCGGTGCGGATGCGATATCGCTTCTACTCCTACGGCGACGCCATGCTGATCCGGTGACGCCGCGGCGACGGGGCTGGCCAGCCCGCGCCGCTGGCCGTAGAATGGGGTGGACCGAGGGCGACGACCCGGAGACACGTCATGGGCAGGTGGCTTTGGATTCTTGCCGCGACCGCGGCGATGGGGTCGGTGGCGCCGGCCGGCGGGCCGGACCCCTTCGCCGCGCCGAAGACCCAGCCGAAGAGGTTCACCGTCCGCCCCATCGTCTCGCACCGGACGGTCGCGCCGGGGGGGTCGCTGCACGTGGCGCTGGAGATGCGGATTGCCAGGACGTTCTCTGTGTACGGCCCGTCGCCGGGGGGGGAGGTGGCGGTGCTGCCGCTGAGGATCACGCCGGGCCCGACGGCCCTGAAGGTGGGCGAGGTGCTCTTCGGCCCGACCCGCCGGCACGCGATCGCGGGCCCGGCCGGCCGGCCGGACACATACAACGTCTACGAGGGCACAGGCTACGCCTACCTGCCGGTGACGGTCCCGGCCGGCGCTCGCCCCGGCCGCTACGAGCTGCCGGTGGCGATCGAGGGGCAGATCTGCGACCCCCAGGTCTGCATCCTGCTGAACGCAGAGGCCACGGCCGTGATTGAGGTGGCCGGCGCGTCGGCGCCGAATCCGGCGTGGGCGGGGGCGGTGCGGGAGGCCCTGGCGGCGTCGCGGACGGCCCGGCAGTGGAAGGCGGCGGGGCGCCCGCCCCCGGCCGGGGGCGGGCCGAAGCCGGTGGTGATCTTCGGCGACGCCGGGATCGAGCGGGGCGTGCTGGGGTGGCTGGCAATGGCCGTGCTGGGCGGGCTGCTGATCAACGTCATGCCCTGCGTCCTGCCGGTGATCCCGCTTCGGCTGCTGGCGCTGGTGAACCAGGCGGGCCCGTCGCGGCGGCGGTTCATGACGCTGGGGATGGCGTTCGTGGCGGGAATCCTGCTCTTCTTCGCGGGGATCGCGGCGGCCAACGTCGTCCTCAACCTCGCCCTGAAGTACACGCTGAAGTGGGGCGACCTGTTCCGGCACATGGAGTCGATCGTGGTCATGGTGCTGGTGCTGGTGGCGCTGGCGGCGAACATGTTCGGCGCCTTCACCGTCACCGTGCCGGACAGGGTCGCCGAGGCCGAGGCCGGACGCGGACTCCCCGGCGCCGTGGGCATGGGCTTCCTCATGGCCGTGCTGTCCACACCCTGCAGCTTCGCCATCATTGCGGCGGCGTTCGGTTGGGCCCTGGCCCAGCCGCTGTGGCTGGGCACGGTGGGCATCCTGCTGATGGGGGTGGGGA
>CAZNSB010000608.1:0-3295 GCA_964575155.1 uncultured Planctomycetaceae bacterium
TCTGAAGGACCTGCGCATGTGTCAATGGAAGCCTTCGTAGCGTTGTAGTATTAGCAAACCGTCGCCTTCAGCCACTCGGCCACCTCTCCGGGTGCCGTCCCGCGCCAGTATAGCCGGGCGTGCGTGGGTGTCAACTGAATCCTCGATCCGCCCGCAGGCGGGCGCGGCCAGCGAATTCTGCCATTGGGAAAGGTCCGGCCTCCGGGGCCACGGCCAGGCGCCGGGTGCTTGGCCGTGCAGGCCGTGAGCGAGCGCCCGGCCAAAGGCAACCTCGCCGACGACGCGAGCTTGCCTTTGACCGGGGCGCTCGAGGGCATCTCCGCCCGGGGGCCGGTCAGTCCTTGACGCGGAGCTTGATCTCGTCGGAGTTTGCCTTCAGCTCGGGTGCGTACATGGCCGAGGCCCTGGTGGGCAGGGCGCTGAAGGTGCCGGGGATCTCCGCCCGCACGCGGTAGCTGACGCTGTGCTTGCCGCGGGCCAGCCGGCGGACGAAGAACGTCACCCGCTCGTCGCGGAACTCCACGTACGCGCCCATCTCGTTGTCGTTGTACCCGCTGCGGACCTCGACCGGCTCGAACCCGGCGGCCTTCATGTCCTCGAAGAGGATGTACTCGTAGTCGTTCTTGGACTCGATGACCAGCTCGATCTCGACGAGGTCGCCGCTGGTGAGGGCGTCGAGGTTCTTCAGCGGGACGCGCTTGTACTTCTCGACCTTCTTGTCGAGGACCTGCCCCCGGCTGCCGGCGTCCTTGACGGTCTTGTCGACGCGGAGGAGCTTGTAGCAGTCGCGGTTGACCTTGATTTCGAGCCCGGCGCGGGTGATGGGGTCTTCGAGGGTGAAGTTGGTCAGGTAGGCGTTGAAGTACAGCGGCCCGGTGCCTTTCTTCCGCAGCTCGACCTTGTGCCGGCCGGTGGTGACGGCCTTGCCCGTCAGCACCAGCTTGTTGTCGAAGCTGAAGAGGTTGGCGGCGTTGATCTTCACCTGCTTGACCTGCTTGCCGTCGAGGAGGATCTGGACGGTCATGTCGGGGCGGTCCTCGCCGGAGGCCTTGATGTAGTCGGCGAAGGCCTCGATGACCAGGGCGGTGTCGCGGGTGCTGTTCCAGTAGGTCGCGTGCCGGCGGTTGTTCAGGAGGTACTTCACCATCCGCGAGGCCACTTCGCTCTTGGGCTCGACGGCCGCCAGGAGCTTGAGGTAGTACGCGTGGGCCTCGTACTCGCTCCCGTACCAGCACCACCAGTAGTTGTTCTCGGGCAGCTTGAGGAAGGCGGTCTGGTTCTCATCATCCTGGACGAGGAACTGCTCGACGTTCCGCTTGAGCATGTCGCGCTGGTCCTTGTGGCCCATCTTGTGCAGGGCCAGGGCGAACATGGCCTTGGTGTAGACGGCCAGGTGGTTGCGGTCGCGATAGAGGAACTTGCGCATCTCGGCGTTGTCGGCCTTCTCGTCGACCAGGACCATGTACACGAGGGCGTCGAGGTTGTCGGCGTGGCGTTTGTGCCAGCGGTCGGTCTTTGGCAGCTTGAGGCGTCGGAGCTGCTCGGCCTGGTAGCGTTTCAGCCATTCGACGCCGCGCTTGAGCACCCCCGGGACGATGGCAACGTCGCAGTCGCGGGCGATCTGTAGGCCGTGGACCACCACGGCGGTGGTGTGCGGCCAGGAGCGCTCCCGCCACCCGCTGAACCACCCCCACCCGCCGTCGCCGTTCTGCATGCTCGTCAGCCGGGCCAGCCCGGCCTTGACCATGCGCCGGACCTCGGCCTCGTCGAAGACGGGGTTTCGGTCCACCCACTTGCTGCCGTCCCATCGCTTGTGCTTGATGAGGCGTTTCCAGTCGTGCATGCGTTTGACGTCGTCGCCGATCTCCTGGGCGTTGAGGTTAGTCCGCTTGTTCTTGACGTCCTTCAGCTTCAGGCCCATCCGCAGCAGGACCTTCTGGGTGATGATCGTCGGCAGAAAGCGGTTGAGGGTCTGCTCGGTGCAGCCGTAGGGATAGTCCACGGTGTACGGCAGGGCGTCGACCATGGCCCCGGCGAGGGAGGGTGAGTAGCGGAGCTCGAGGCGGGACTGCTCGGGGCGGCGCTCGGCCGGAACCCTGATGTTGACCAAGCCGGAAGTCTTCTCCGGCCGGATGACGCCGCAGAAGCTCTCCGTCTTGAGCATGCCGTGGACGTAGACGGGGAACTCCATCGCCATGGCGTCGGATTCCTCGTCGGTGAGGGCCTTCATGGTGATCTTGGCGGTGCCTTCCTTGAGGACCTTGACGCGCCAGTCGACGCGTTTCTCGCCGTTGGCGGCGATCTCGACAGTCTGGACCTGCGGTCGCGCACGGACGCCCAGCACCTTCCACTCCAATGGAGGGCTAACGGTCATACCCGGCCGGGGGACGATGCGGAGGTTCCCCTTGCCCAAGACCATTGGCGCCAAGCAGTCCCCTTCCAGTTCAAGCAGGACTTTGACCTTCTTCTTGGTCTTGAGGTAGTTGTGCACGTTGGCCGAGAGAACCACCTCGTCTTTCTGGACGAAGAACCTCGGCGCCTGGAGGCGGACGATGAGGTCCTTTGTGGTGATGATCTCGACGGTGCCCTCGCCGCAGCGGGTTCCGGCGCCCATGGCCCAGAGGCGGACCTTCCAGGTGGTGAGGTTCTCGGGCATGGTCAGCTCGACGGAGGCCTTTCCGGCCTTGGCCGTCAGCTCGCCCACCCACAGGGCGGTGTCGGCGAACTTCTTGCGGACGGCGGGCTGGGCGAGCTTCGGCTCGGCGCCGCCGGCCTTTTCTTCCACCGCCCGGCGCCGGTCGCCGGCCTGGAGCTTGTCGGCGCCGAGGGCGTTCTTTGCCGCGGCCCTCGGGGCCCCTGGCGCCAGGGCGGCCGCCTCCCTGACGGCGCCGCTCTTTCTCGCCCCTGCGGACCCGCCGCCGGGTCTGCCGCCCCGGAGGCGACCCTCCTGGTCCAGCTCGTCCGCCACCGAGTAGCCGAACACCCCCAGGAAGCGCATGGCGATCTCCGCGCTGCGGACCAGGTTGCGCCCGCCCTTGCTGAGGCTGGTCTCCGTCCGCGGGTAGTGGCGCCGACGCCACTTCCAGAAGAACTCCTTGATCTCCGGCACGTTCGACCCGCCGGAGACGTACTCGACGGCCTTGTCGTAGATGCTCACCACCAGCGAGCCGGTGAAGGGCTCCCCCGTGCTGTCGGTGACCTTGACGGCGACCTTTGCCTTCTCGCCGGGCTTGTATTTCTCCTTGGCGTGTTCGACCTTGACGTTAAGCACCCGGCTGGCGGGGGGGACTATTAC
>CAZNSB010000609.1:0-3285 GCA_964575155.1 uncultured Planctomycetaceae bacterium
TGACACGCTCCTCAAAGTGCTGCAAAGACCCCTTGAAACACTGCTCCGGCCACTGCATCCGTTTTCGGGGAACCGCTCCCTCGGAACCGGGTACGGGGCCTGACACGCTCAGGCCACGTTCCGGGCGCAACCGCAACCCGGGCGCAAAGTCTGCGCCCGGCTCGCACCCTACCGCCGGAAGCCAACGCCCCCCAGGCGTTGCGGCCCACGCTTGGTCTGCAACACACTGGGAACCAGCGTTCCCGTTCATTATCCGGCCTCGCGGCCGGGCAGACCGCCTGTACACCGGCAAGAACAAGGCCGCGCCGCCGCCCGACCCCGAATACACATTTTTGTCCTCAAAACTATACCCCAAAAAAGGGGATTGTCAAACGGGGGTTCCGGGGACGGGATACAATGGCATTAAGACAGGGATCCTGGCGGGCTCCCAGCCTTGCATGGCCGCGGGAGAACCGGGCTTGAGGACGCGCTACAAGGGTTCCCCGGAGGCCCTTTCGGGGCCTCAGAAGGCCCTTACCGCTTAACTTAAGGGAATTCCGGGGACAGGGAGTTCCGGAATTCCGGGGACACCCAGGGCCGTGCCGATCGCGCGACCCGCACCGGACCCGGCGACCGCCGGCGCTGTTGGCCGCCGGCAAGTTCGGCGTGCTGATTCGGCGGCGCCGCACGCCAGCAACCGGTTCAGCCTTCCTCGACGAGGTTCAGGTTCATCAGCCGCGCCAAGTGGCGTACGCTGTCCATATGGTCGCCGTAAAACACCACCCGGTGCAGCAGCGTCATGGCGTCCTCGGTCTCGAGGGCGCTGCTCCAGTTGGCGGCCATCTTCGCCGCGTCGTGCACTTCGGTGACGATCTGGGTGCGGCAGGCCCTGACCGATTTCTCCGGAACCTCGATGATTTTGCCCGTTGAGGCGACGATCGTATCCAGGTCGACCAACTTGGTGCGCGTGATGGTTTCGCCGAGGCGGTAATGGACCTCAGGCACACAGCCGCTGCCGCCCACTTCGGAATGCCCGCGCAGCAGGTAGGGTGCCGGCTTGCCGTCCGGGCCGTCCATCCGCAGCGGCGCGGTGCAATGGGCGGTCCACAAGGCGTTGCGCGAGGTGTCGAAGGTCGCGTTGCCCTGGAACCCGGGACGATCGATCGCATATTGGAACAGGAGCATGGTCAGCAACGAGTCCATGTCGCCCTCGCAGGCGGCCGGGATGCCGACGTCGCGGAGGCGCGCGAAGCCCAGGCACGGGAACCCTTTCCGCAGCCACCCCATGCACGTGCCGATGGCCAGCCCCTGGGCCTGTTCCTTTTCCATCAGGCTCTGAAGGGCGATGCTGACGCGGGCGGCCTTCGCGATGTCGTCCTGGTTGGGTTCGAGGATCTCCTTCGCCCCTTGGGTCCAGCGTGCGGCCTCGGCATTGACGGCCTTGGCGTCGGCGCCGGTGATGAGGTCGTCGAAGGTCTTCTCGTCGACGGCCACGACGTCGGCCCCCAACCGCTTCTTGACCTCCTCCGGCGATCGGGCGGCCGCCGTGCCTCGGGCCGGCGGGAAGAGAAGAATCCGCGTTTGCCGCATCATCGGGATGACCCGGAGCAGCCGCAGCGCCCGTTCGAGTTCGTCGTAGTCGCTGCTGGGCAGGAGCGTGACCGGATGCCCCTGACGTTGCCAACGGGGAGGATACATCCAATCATGGCCGCTGGCCGGCAAAGAGAAGACGGCCATCGGACGGTTCTGGTCGAGAATCGGCTTCGCCACCCGCATCAGGGCGAAGCAGTTCAGGTTGATGGCCAGCACCGGCGCCCCTGCCCCGGCCTTCTCGAGCAGGGCCGCCGTCTGATCGGGCGCGTTCGATTCGCCGATCACGAGTTCGATGTTGCCGAGTTCGTGCTCGGCCTTGGCCAGCCGGGCCTTCATCGTCTGCAACTGGCTGGCGTCGGCGTTCCAGCCGCGGTCCGCCGGCCCAGGATGGCCGGTGAAGATGACGCAGATCCGCGATTTTCCCCGCGGCTTGGGAGGCGATTCGGAAGCCCAGGCATGCGTCCAGGCCGCACCGGCGAGCATCAAACCACCGGCCGCCACTCCGGTTTCCAGGAACGTGCGTCGCGTGCACTGTTCACACATCGGAATACCCTCCTTTGACTTGCATCACGCCTTAACGGATAGGGAGTCGCTCTTCGACCGGTACGGGCAAGCGCCCGGGGACACGGGTCTGAAGGAGCGCTTTCATGGCAGAGATTCCACCAGAACGCCGCACGGAAGGCAAGAACGAAAGCGAGCAAAAGCACGCTGTAGCCCGGCTGGGAGGCACGGCGGTTCTATCGAGAGCGGTTGGCTATTTTAGTACATCACTATGTGGCTGTCGTAGTTGGGGAAGGGGTCGTCCCTCCTTCGCTCTTCGAACTTGGGCGAGCAGGCGTTTGCCGTCCGCGCGCCGCGCCTATGCAGCGCGCAGGTTGCCCGGTACGCCATTACCCGCCATCACCTGCCAGGACGCCGGAAGCGAGGGTCTTGACAAGGCGGGGGCGCAAGCGGTAGACTTGTCGCCACTTAGGGCAAGCCGCCAAGGCATGTCACAAGTAGACAACATATCGAGCCACCTTAGCTCAACGGTAGAGCACCGCTTTCGTAAAGCGGGGGTTCGGGGTTCGAATCCCCGAGGTGGCTCCAGCCTTTTTCGGCGCCAGGTGCGCGCAAGCAGCGACTTTGGCGACCACTTGCGCGCCCTTTCCGTTTCCGTCCTCGCCCGCCTCGTCTTGGCAAGTGATGGCGGCTTTTTAGGGGGAAAAACCGAGCCCGGCCATCAGCCGCGGGATGGCCGCGACGTGATAGTGCACGCCGTAGCGTTGCGCGACCACCTGGGCGATCCGCGGGCAGGTCCACAGGTCCGTGGCGAAGCCCGCGTGGCGGGCGCCCCTCAGGAGGCATCGCACCAGGGCCCGACGCCGCCGCGGGGTCAGGTGCGAGGGCCGCCCCGACGCGGGCTTGGCCGCCAGGGCGTCGGAGCCCCCCTCGCGGTGGGCCCGAAGCCACCGTCGCACGCTGCGTGGCGTGGTCTTCAGGCGGCGGGCAATCTCGGCCTGCGTCAGGCCTTGCTTCCTCAGCGCGACCGCCTTGCGGCGTCGCTGCTCCAGTTGGGTCGGGGTTCCGTTGGGTCTCATGACCCCGACATCGGCATTTGAACGAGTAGGACATTAGTTTTACTTGGGTCAGCAAAACCGTTTTGAGATAGTTTCTAATACTACTACGCTACAAAGGCTCAAGAAGCATGGATAAAGCGGTCGATGGCCTTGT
>CAZNSB010000610.1:0-3271 GCA_964575155.1 uncultured Planctomycetaceae bacterium
CCGCCGCCGCCGAGCTGCCCCCGGAGATGAACGCCTTCAAGGCCCAGCAGTTCCGTTGGACCAAGGGCGGCGTCCAGACGGCCATGAAGATGCTCCCGCGGGTCCTCCTCTCCAAGGCCCCCCTCAAGGCCAGGATCGACGCCCTCTTCCACCTGACGTGCTTTTCGGTGCACGCCTACGTCGCCGTGCTGGTGCTGCTGCTGTTCCCGGTGATGCTGATCCGCACCGTCCACGCCGGCAACGCCACCTCGCTGCGGGCGGTCTTCGACATGCTGGTGTTCTTCCTGGCGACCATCTCGGCCAGCGTCTTCTACGTGACCAGCCAGTATGAGCTCTTCCGGGACTGGCGGACGGTGGTGAAGTACCTCCCCTTCCTGATGGCGCTGGGGGTGGGGGTGTGCCTGTCCAACACCAAGGCGCTGCTGGAGGCGATTTTCGGGCGGGGCGGGGAGTTCGTACGCACTCCCAAGTACGGCGCCGGCACCGAGCACTACCACGCCCGCCGGAAACGCGGGGACCCCGGCAGCCGGCGCAGGCGCAACCTCCTGCCCTACCTGGAGTTCGCCTTCGGCGTGTACATGTCCGTCTGCGCCGTGCTGTCCTTCGCCGATCCGAGGTTCCTGATGGCCGGACCGTTCCTGACCATCTTTGCGGTGGGGTTCTTCTACGTCTCCATCCTGAGCCTGCACGTCGAGTCGACCCGCCCCGTCGAGGAGGCTCGCCCGGCCGCCGAGCTGGAAGCCCCCACGGAGACCGACCCCGACCGGTAGTCGTGCCTCCCCGCCGCGGGCGATTCACCGTTGACAATCTCCCGGCCCCTCCCTACCGTGACTGCGGTCCGTTTGTGTTTCCGACGATCCAGGAGGCAGCCATGGGCGGCAGCGCTTTGACTTACCGGGAGCGGATGCGCTGGTTCCACCGGGCGCGGTTCGGCATGTTCATCCACTGGGGGCTGTACAGCCTTCTCGGACGCGGAGAGTGGGTGATGCTCCGGGAGCGGATCCCGGCCGAGGAGTATGCCAGGCTGGCGCGGCGCTTCCACCCCGGCAGGTTCGACCCCGACGCCTGGGCGTCCCTGGCCCGCGCCGCCGGAATGAAGTACATGGTCCTCACCACCCGCCACCACGACGGGTTCTGCCTCTTCGACAGCCGCCTCAGCGATTTCACCTCCGTCAAGACCGCCGCCAAGCGCGACCTCGTCGGCGAGTACGTCCGCGCCTGCCGAAAGGCCGGCCTGAAGGTCGGGTTCTACTACTCCCTGCTCGACTGGCGGTTCCCCGGCTACTGGGAGCCGCGCCGATACCGGGCCTCCGCCGAGGCCATGGTCCGGCAGGCCCACGGGCAGATGCGCGAGCTGATGAGCAACTACGGGCGGATCGACTACGTCTTCTACGACGGGGAATGGGTGCCCAGGCTGCCCGGCTCGCGCTCCATGGCCGAGGGCAAGGCCGCCCCCTCGCCGCTGCCGGCGTTCTGGCGGTCGAGGCAGCTCAACGCCATGGTCCGCCGCCTCCAGCCTCACATCATCCTCAACAACCGCAGCGGGCTGGACGAGGACGTGGACACGCCCGAGCAGCACGTCACCGCCAGCCGACCCGGGCGGGGGTGGGAAAGCTGCATGACCATCGGGGATTCCTGCGGGTGGGGGTACGTCCGCAACAACCCGAACTTCAAGACGGTCCCGCAACTGCTCCAGAACCTGGTCAACGCCGCCGCCGGCGAGGGCAATTACCTGCTGAACTGCGGCCCGAGGCCCGACGGGACCGTCCGCCGCGAAGAGGGCGACCGGCTGCGGGCGATGGGCAAGTGGCTGGCCAGGAACGGCGAGGGCGTCTACGGCTCGCAGCGCTGCGCGCTTTCGGGGGGGATGATCGGCGCCTGGACGCGCAAGGGCAACACCGGATACCTTCACCTGTTCCGCTACCCCGGCGCCGAGGCCGTCGTTCCCGACGTCGCCACCCGGGCGCGCTCGGCCGAGCTGCTGGCCACGGGCAGGAAGCTGAAGCTCCACCAGGAGCACAACGGGCGGCTGGTGATCTCGCACCTGCCCGCGCGCCCCCCGCACCCCCACGTCAACACCGTCAAGGTCCGCTTCGCCGCCGAGCCGACATCTTCGAAAGACAAGGACCTCGCCGCCTGGCTGCGGGGAAAAGCCCCTTGACGCACTGTCAACACTGAAAGTGTGGGTGCCATGGCGGCCGTTGTTTGCCGCCATGCTTTCTTGCGGAGGACATGGCGGCGAACGACGGCCGCCATGCCACCCACAGAATCGAGGCTGACGGGATTCCAGCGTCCCGTCGCGCCCGCGCGCCCTCCGCATATCCCCAATCCGCAATCCGCAATGCTACTTCACCTGCCCGGCGTACTTCTCGACGCGGTACTCCCACCCGGCGGGGGGGCGGGGAAGCTCGAAGGTTTGCCTGGGGAATGCCTTGGGCGTGGCGATGTTCTTGAAGAGGACGGTCGTGCGGTTCTCGGAGCGGTCCATGGCGACGATCTTGACGGGCAGGCCGCGGTCGCGGCTGACCCACATCTCGATCCATACCAGGTTCATCTCCCGCTGGAAGGCCTCTCGCGTCTGGAGCTTCAGGTAGTCGGCCTTGGGCGGGTCGGACTTGTCGGCCGGTCGGGTGCTGGGAGTGAAGTGCCTGACGACGGTCTCGGCCTTCTGCCCGAAGGGGACGGGGAAGGGCCCCTTCCCGAGTTGCAGGGGGTCGATCTTCTGCCCCGGGGGGGCGACCTGGTAGCGGATCATCTGCTTGATCCTCTCCTTCCGCACCGTCAGCCAGGCCCCGTCGAAGACGTAGTCCACGACGCGCTTGGCCTTGACGCCGTCGCCCTGGCGGAGGGTGTCGAAGTGGATGCGGAACTTTGCCGGCTCCTTGCCGGCGGCGGCCTGGTAGTAGACCTTGCCCGTGCGGTGCTCGGTGTCGGCCAGTTGGAGCATCTCCACGTGGTAGTCGAGGTCGGCGGTGAGGCGCGGGTACTTTTCGGCGGCGGCCTCGAGTCGCTTGAGGATCTTCATCGCCGCCGGGTTGATCGTCTCGGCCGCCGGCGCCGTGGCCGGGGCCGACGCCGCCGGCGCCGCGCCCGACAGCCGCGTCGTCGCCATCTGCCCGCCGGCATGAAGCGCCCCCGCCAGCAGGACCGCCAACACAAGGGCCGTAGTGCGATGTCTCATAGCCAGGCTCCCATCGGTTCGCGTTCGCCAGGTCAGTGTGCCCGCGCGGCGCACCGGTTACATCTTACCGGCGGGGGGCGTGCCTTTTCC
>CAZNSB010000611.1:0-3267 GCA_964575155.1 uncultured Planctomycetaceae bacterium
GCGGTCCTCGGCGGTCTTCTTTTTGCCGACGCCCGCGCTGTAGACCCAGATGAGGTTGTCGAGTTTCCGCTCCTCGGTGAAGGTGTCGAACATCATCCGCCACAGTTTCGCCGTGTTGGAGGGCTCCTTCTTGTCCGTCCACCAGAACCATCCACCATCGATCTCGTGCAGCGGCCGCCAGAGGACGGGCACGTCGGCGTCCTCGAAGACCTGGAGCGTGTCGGCGGCCTTGGCGAGTTCCTTCATGCACTGCGCGTGTTCGGGCGTGCCCGGCGTGACGAGTTGGCTTACGTCAACCTTCTTCTTGCGTCTGCCCTGCCAGGCGGAGTCGCCGTCGAAGAACCAGTGCCAGTGCAGCGTGAGGATGTAGCCGTGGCGTCTGGCGTGTTCAGCCACCTCGTCCGGCTTGCCGAGCCAGCGGATGTCCCGCCCCCAGATCGCGGCCTGCTTGCCGGTCTGCTCGTAGTCGTCGGGCGTGTGGACGTAGACGTTGTACCCGGCGAGCATCTTCTTCTGGTAGACGGACTCGAGGTAATCGAGCACCTTGCGCGCGGTGGCATTGAGTTTGGGGTTGGCCGGTTCCATCGCCGCCGCCGGCGCGGCCATGACGGCGGCCAGAAGCAGCAGAGCGAACCTGATGAAACGCTGTGCATGTGTTAAGTTGACATTCATAACTCGATCACTCCCGTCCTTGTGGCGTCGCTACCGGAGTTGATCAGGATTCTCCGGATCACCTGCGCCCCACGGCCGCCGTGACCCTTTTGATGACCGTATCGCCGTCCCGGACAATCACAAGCCTTTTCCCACGCCATCGAGCAGGCGCCTGCTCGCCGTCAATACTGGACCAGGTAGTAAGGCGTGCAGTCCTTGGCGCCATCGATGTGGAAGGCGCCGTCCTTGACCTGCAGCGTCCGGCCGGTCGGCAGGCCGTCGTGGTCGAGCAGGGTGACCTTCGGGCTCCCGGGCCGGCGCAGCGTGATGGTGGCCCGCACGGGCTCCATCAGGATGGGCCCCCGGCCCTTGTCGAGGAGCCTCGTGCCGTCTTCGCTGATCTTCATCCCCGTGTTGCGGGCGCGGGCGATAGCCACGACGAGCAGCGCCTTGGCCGAGTGAAGGTCTTCGCGTTGTCCCTGCGCGGTCACGTAGATGGCGGCAAAGGGACACCGTGGCTGGATGGTGACGTCGCCGAGTGCGAACGTCTTGCCCTCGGCGAAACCGACGACGGCCTTGGTCGCCGGGCTGTCGACGGTGAAGTGCCCGTCGAGTTTCTGCTTTCCTGCCGCCCAGCGGAGTTGCCCCGTCGTCGAAGTCAGGACACCGTCCTTTTCGTACTTGCGGAGGTCGAAGGCCGGCGTGTCGTGATACGCACGGGTGAACTCGACGACGCTACGGGCGACGGCGAGCGTGCGGGCGGGTACCTTGTCGCTGTCGAAGGTCTTCACGTCGTGTTGCTGGCCGATCTGGTCGTCGAAGCCGAGCCTCCCCTCGGCCAGCGACGGCACGTGAACGCGGCGGGCGGCCAGGACGTCCGACTCCTTGACATCGCCGCGCAGCACCTGTCGCGCCACCGCGGGGAAGACGCCGAGCACCTGCGGCACCGTCACGTCCCAGGCTTCGCCGAGCCTGCTGCTGAAGCCGCCCCCGTCGCGGTTCTGGAACAGGTAACTGACGTCCCAGCCCTGGAGGCCCATGCCGTAAGCGCCGATGATCGCAGGCCCTTCGGCGCCCCACTCGTTGGGGAATACGTGAATCCACTCGCTCAGCATGAACGGGCGGTCCGCCACCTGCTGCATCCCGGCGCTGAGCATCCCCGAGCCCGGCACCCGGAGCATCGAGGCGTTGTTGATGGAGCCTTGGCGGCCGCCGCCGAAGTAGTTGTGTCGGTCGATGAGGCCCACGAGGTAGTCGGTGTGGAGGTTGTAGTAGTGGCTGTAGGCCCGGCCCGCCTGCCAGTTCGAGGCGAGGATCTCCCCCTGGTAGCCCGCGTCGCGGACGGCCTTGACGTAGCGACCGTACGCCTCGCACTGGAGTTCGTAGAGAAACCGCAGGGTGTCCAGGTGCCGCTGCTTGCGAAAGGCCTGCGAGCCGGCGAGCTGCTTTGGGTCCCAGAACCAGGGGTTGCCGACCGGCACGATGTTGCGCTTGTCGAGGTGCTCGCCGACGGCCTGGGGCATCTCGCGCTTGAAACTGTCGAGCGCCTGGGCTCCCCAGGCCTTCAAGAGGCCCTCGCGGCTGCCGTACTTCGCCCTCAACCAGTCACAGAAACGCGCGGTGGCCATGCGGCGCAGCGTCGCGCTCTTCTGGAGCGGCCCCATGGAGGTGTAGAAGAGGACGCTCTGCTCGTTGATGATCTCGATCGCGGCGATGGCGGGGTCCTGGGCGTAGGTCAGGCCGGTGTGGGGGTTGCGATGCTTCAGGAGGTTGACCATCTGGCGGATATGGAGTTTTTGGAGGTCGGGCGAGTAGAAGAGCGCGCTGTGGGGTGCCGAGACGCGATTCTTGCGGCCGTCGAACTTTCCGAACTCCTCGGCGTAGGGCACGTCCCGCTTGTCGGCCGGGCCGATCTTGATGGTGCCGAAGTGGGCGGAGAGCTTGACGTAGATGCCGGCCTCCTTGAGCCTGGCCACCTGGTAGTCCATGCGCTCGAGGCCTTCGGGATCGTACTCGGCCGCGCTGTCGGCGGATTGGATGCCGGCCCAGCCATGGCCGTCGGCGAACTTGTGAAGCCGCACCGAGTTGATCCCGTACTTCGGGTAGAAGGCCGCGCGACGGTCCGCCAGTTCCTTCTCCGGCGCGCAGGTGCTGAAGCACAGGTTGAGGCCCCACAGCCTGATCGGCCGCCCGTTATATACGAGCTGACCGCCTTTGCGGACGATGCGGCCGTGCTTGCCCGCCGGCTTCTCCAGCCAACCCTGCATCCCGATGGCGCCCGCCTCCGGCGTGCTCTTGGCCTGGAAGGGGTACCACGCCGACAGGTCGGCACCGCAGGCGCTTGTGGTCATCGCACAGACGGTGAGGAGTACCAGTGAGACCCTGCCGCTAGCCATCGCTTGCTCCTTTAGGCTGTTCGATCCTGCGGGCATGGATGAAGTTCCGCTCGAGTTCGTCGCCCATCCCCGGGCGTGGGGGAACGCCGACGCAGCCGCCGTCGCCGCCGCCCGGACGAGCCTGGATAGCCTCCTCGACCCGGCCGCCATACCTTCACCTACGACGCCTGGAACCGCCTCGTCCAGGTCCGCATCGATGACGGCGACGGGGCCGTTGAAG
>CAZNSB010000612.1:0-3264 GCA_964575155.1 uncultured Planctomycetaceae bacterium
GGGTCTGCTCATCGGCGATGGCGGCGGGCGGGCCCTGGATGTCGCCGAGGCCGCTGTAGATCTCCGGCTGGCGCATCATGGCGAGCTTCTTGCGAAGCTGGAAGAAGTTGGCGGCGGCGGTCAGCTTCGCGCCGGTGAGCTCGGCGCCGATGGCGTCGCGGGCGGCGGCGCGGTACTCGTACGGCGTGAGGTCGTCGGCCAGGCCGACGTAGTAGGCGGTCACCGCGTACAGCCGGTCCCAGGCCGCCGCCAGCGTGCGGCGATCGGCCAGCTTCGTCTCCATCATGCCGGCGAGCATGCTGGCGGCGAGGGTCTGCTTGCGGGCCTCGGCCATGGGGATCAGGCCTTCGACCTCCGCCGTCTTGCCGCGGATGAGGAAGGTCATTCGCCCGTACCACATGAGGGCCTTGAAGTACTGCTTGAGCTTCTTGCTGCGGGTGTAGTGCCCGCGGGGGACGTACTGGGAGTAGTCCTCCTTGTACTTGAAGAGCGGGCTTTCGGCGAATCCCCGGTGGGCAGCGATGAGGCCCAGCTCGGCGCGGACGGCCTTGTCCACGGCGGCCGGGAGGGTCTTGTCGGGCCCGGGCGACCTCGCCGGGTGCGCCTTCACGTACGCCGCCAGCCGCTGCTTCAGCACCTTGGGGTCGCCGAAGGCCAGCGACCTGCCCCCCGGCGGGCCCATACGCAACATCGGCCCGGGCGCCGGGCGAGGGCCGGGCGCCCGCTTCGCCCCAGACCCCTGCAGCTCCTTCAGCAGCTCCTCGTACTTCTCCATGAACTGCTGACGCTGCCGCCAGTTCAGCCGGGCGGGCCAGGAGTTGACCTCCTTCAGCGCCCCGGCCGCGTCGGCGCCGAAGTCGAGCTTGCTCAGCAGCTTTGCCGGCACCGCCGCGAACCCCATCAGCAGCTCCGCCGCGGCCTTCACGTCGCCGGTGGCGCTGCCGTACAGCCGGTTGGCCTGGCCCTGGATCGCCTTGCTGATCAGCAGCGCGTCGCCGTGGAACTCGCGCTCCTCGATGTCCTTGAGCGTCTCGTCGAACTGGATGTGGTACAGGTGCAGCAGGGAATCGGAGGTGATGAAGATCGGCAGCCCCGCCGTCTTGAGGTACTTGTAGAACTTGGCCACGTCCTCGTGCCCGCGCCCCCCGAAGACGACAAAGGCGTTCCGCTTGAGGAGGGGCTCGGCCTTCGCGGCCAGGGCCTTGTTGCGGAACTGGTAGACCTTGGTCTTGAAGTCGGCGTTGGTCAGCTTGGCCAAATCCAGCGGCAGCTTGTACTGCGGGGCCGCCGGGCGGACCGTCACCGCAACAGGCTGGTAGTACCCCGCCATCCGCGCCGGCAGGTTCTCGCAGCCGGGAAGCTTCTTCACCGACCACGCCGCCGCGGGCTCATCGGCAAACACCAGGGCGGCATGAACACAAAGTGCGCTCAAGACACAGGTTGTGGCAATTCGTCCCATGGCGTCTCTCCTTCTGTTCATCGATGGTTAGACGAACGCGAGATGGAAAGCGATTCACGGCCCGCGAATATTTGTCTCCCCCGCCGGCGCTGCCCGCTCACGGCAATCGCTCTCCGCCGCCGGCGGGAAGGCAATTGTAGCCCCAGCAGCCCCTCACCGCAAGCGGGCCCGTGCGGGCGGATTGAGTTTTGGGGCGTTTGGCGACACGGGCGCCCGCTGGGGCAATCCGTCGGTGCGGCCCCGGCGCCCGGCCGGGAGCCAGACCTTTGACAAACCCGACCGAGGGAGTACCCTACGGCGTCCGGAAACAGGAGAACAGCGAGAAAGGCACGGGAAACCGCCATGGAACTGTCCCAGCGTATCCGGAACGTCGCGCCCAGCGCGACGATCGCGGTTTCGGCCAAGGCCAAGCAGATGGCCGCCGACGGCGTCGACGTCGTCAGCTTCGGCGCCGGCGAGCCCGACTTCGACACCCCCCAGTTCATCAAGGCGGCGGCCAAGGCCGCTCTCGACGCCGGCGACACCAAGTACACGCCCGCCAGCGCGGGCAGGCTCAAGGCCGCCATTGCCGAGAAGCTGCGTCGGGAGAACGGCCTGGAATACGCCGCCGACCAGGTCCTCGTGACCTTCGGCGGGAAGGGCGCCCTGTACGACGCCTTTCAGGCGGTGCTGAACCCGGGTGAGAAGGTGCTGATCCCGGCTCCGTACTGGGTGAGCTACCCCGAGCAGGTCAAGCTCGCCGGCGGCGAGCCGCTGTTCCTGCCCACCACGGGCGAGAGCGGGTTCAAGATCACGCCGGAGCAGGTCCTCAAACACGGGAGGGCCGCCCGCGTGCTGATGCTCAACAGCCCCTGCAACCCCACCGGGGTGACGTACGCGCCCCACGAGCTGAAGGCCATCGCCGACGCCGTCCTCGCCACCGACCTGATCGTCTTCTCCGACGAGATCTACGAGAAGCTCGTCTACGGCGAGACGAAGTTCGCGAGCTTCGCGGCGCTGGATTCCCGGCTGGTCGATCGGACGCTGACCTTCAACGGGCTGAGCAAGACCTTCGCCATGACCGGTTGGCGGCTGGGCTGGGTGGCCGGGCCGACCGGCGCCCTCAAGGCCATGGCCACCCTCATGAGCCACGAGGCCACCAACCCCGTCAGCTTCGCCCAGGCCGGGGCCCTCGCCGCCTACACGGACCCCGCCGCCGCCGACGCCATCGAGGCCATGCGCCGGCAGTTCGAGCAGCGGGGCCGGCACATGCACCAGCGGCTGGGCGGCATCGAGGGCGTCACCTGCGTGGAGCCGACGGGGGCGTTCTACTGCTTCCCGGACGTCTCCGCCCACTACGGCAGGCGCTTCGGGGACGTGCGGGTCACCGGCTCGGCGGACTTCGCCAACGCCTGCCTGGCCTCGGCCCACGTCGCCCTCGTCCCGGGCGTGGCCTTCGGGGAGGACCGCTGCGTCCGGCTGTCCTTCGCGACCAGCGTCGAGCAGATCGACAAGGGCCTGGACCGGCTGGAGAAGATGCTGGGGCGAGACGCGTAGGCACGGTCGAGACCCGTAATCCCATGAAAGGCTGCCTCCGAGAGCCTATCTTCTGGGTGCCGTACATTGCCTAGAAGGCAGGAAGGAGACAGCCTTTCATGGGATTACGGACTGCCGATGCCCGCGGCAACGGCCGGGCGGGCGATTGACGGCACTACATAGACCCATCTTCAACAGTTTGGGCGGTGATTGCGAGGCCGGGTTGTTGTCTTATAAGGACTTACGAACGTTTTCTCGGCCGACAGGGCAAAATGTAGTGCCATGAAATG
>CAZNSB010000613.1:0-3261 GCA_964575155.1 uncultured Planctomycetaceae bacterium
GCGAGACCCACAGCAGCACGCCCACCAGCAGCATGCCCGCGGTGGACTGGTTGACGTACCGCCCCAGCGGGGCGACGGCGGCGTCGGCGGCCCGCTCCATCGCCGAGCTTCGTCCCATCAGCAGCAGAATCGCCACGCACACCGGCAGCGTAATCACCCCCAGCAGAAAGCCCCCCCCGCCGAGGATCAGGACCCCCTGGCCGGGGTGCACCCACAGCAGCGGGAACGCCAGGTCCGCCCAGCTCGTCCGACCCCGCTTCAGCCGGGCCAGGATCACAAACAGCGCCCCCATCGCCCCGTACGTCGCCGTCGCCGGGACGGTCTTCGCCCCGCCCGCGGGGTCCCCGGCGGTCATCCACAACAGCACGCCCAGCAGGACCGCCCACAGCCCCCACACCGCCGCCGGGCGGGCCAGAGCCGCCGCGTACCAGCGCAGCGCCTCGCCCCGCCGACGCCACCCGCCCAGCCCCTCCCCACCCGCCCGCCGGACCCCCACCGGGCCGGGAACCTGCAAAATCTTGTACCCCCCCAGGTGGGCCTTGACCGTCAGCTCCCCCGCCAGGTCGAACGGGCTGCCGCTCTCCACGCCCACCGCCTCGATCAGCCTGCGGCGGTACGCGACCACGCCGGCGGCCGGGTCCCAGGCGTCCATGCCGGTGACCCACCGGAACACCCGCCCGGCGCCCGCCCGCAGGGACCGCCCGATGGGACGGGCCTTGCTCGGGGCCTGGTCCTGGGCGGGGGGGCCCGGACAGACCACGTCGGCGGCCCCGGATCGGATCTTCCCGGCCATCTCGACGATCAGCCGGGGCGGGACGGTCGAGTCCGGCGGGCAGGTGACGATCGCCTCGCCCCTGGCCTCGGCGAGCCCGCGCCGCAGCGGGTCGCCCGCCGGCGCCTCGGCGGAGATCACCCGCACCGACGGCAGCCTCTCCCGGGCGGCCTGGACGGCCTGGAGCGTCGGGCCCGCCGCCAGCTCGCAGCAGACGAGGACCTCGTGGGCGTCCTTGGGCAGGTGCGAGCACAGGCGGTTCAGGAACGCGGTGATCTTCTCGTGTTCCCTGCTGAGGGGAACGACGACGCTCATCCAGGCGTGGCTCATGGCTTGCCTGCCCCTTGGGCTGCGACCGGTTCCCGGACGGCCTCCTGCGGCGCTTCCGGGTCCATAGGTTCGACCAATCCGGCGGGAGCGCCAAGGGCTTTCTTGACCGGTTCCCACGCCGGCGGGCTACCGGACGTGGGCCTTCAGCCACTCCCGAAACGCCGGGCCGTAGCGAATGATGCACACCACCGCCGCCGACCACAGCCCCGCCGTCCACTGGAAGGGCCGATCGTGCAGGATCAGGTCCGTGGGGTCGGCGTATCGCCCCCGCATGCTCAACATGGCGAACCGGCAGATCGCGTAGGTGACCAGCGGGAGCGTGTACAGCAGGTAGGTGCTGCCGAGGTTCGCCTCGGTCCGGGGGCTGATCGCATAGAGCAGGAACGAGATGATCGCAATCGCCGCCGAGAGCGTGATCAGGTGGGTCAGCAGCTCGGGGGTGTATCCGTACAGGGTCCGGCGGTGCTCGCCGGCCCGCTCGGCGTTGTCGAAGGCCACGATCTCGTTGCGGCGCTTGCAGAAGGCCAGGAAAAGGCACAGCGAGAACGTGCAGACGAACAGCCACGGGCTGATCGCCACCCGGATGGCCACCGCCCCGGCCGCCGCTCGAAGCACGAACCCCAGGGCGATGCAGATGGCGTCCACCAGCATCGTCCGCTTCAGCCGATAGGTGTACGCCACCTGGAGCAGCAGGTAGCCGACGACGACCGAGACCAGGATCGCCCCCAGGGCCGCCGCCGCCGCCACCGCCGCCGCCGCCAGGATCGCCGCCTCGATCCCGGCGGCGCGCACACTCACCTCCCCCGCCGCCAGCGGGCGGCGCTTCTTGTGCGGGTGCAGCCGGTCGCTCGCCCGGTCGCGGATGTCGTTGAGGATGTAGCTGGCGCTGGAGGCCAGGCAGAAGGCCCCGGCGGCGACGGCGGCGTGCAGCCAGGCTACCGGCCGGCCCATCCGGAGCGCCGAGACCACGGGAAAGAACACCAGGACGTTCTTGATCCAGTGTTCCGGTCGCGCCAGCCGGACGGCGTCTCTGCCGGTCATCTCGGGGGACCTTCCTGGCGATCGACGATGCCCCATCGGCCGGGGTCGCCGATGTCCTTGTATCGGCCAATCCCCCAGCCCGAGTTCACCCAACCCGGATTTCGCGGGGCGCGCGCAGGGCCCGGATTGACAAACGGCCCCTTGCCCGCCGGTGCACTGCTGACTCTGAATCTACGCTGCGGCGGCTGCGTAGTGTGCACCCGTGCGGGTCCCGGGGGAGCAGGTTCTGCAATTCGCCGCGGTTTGATCTCGGGCCGGCGTTGGTTACACTGGTGGATTTGTAAGTCGCGGCCGGCCGGGCAGTAGCCGCGAAACCGGCTCAGAAAAGCTCGAGCTGGCGCGGAGGCTGCTCGGTCGGCTTGCGCATTTTTCCCCAGAAGACGCGCATCCGCTCGTACTGCTTGTCCGTGATCGCAAGGAGCCTCACCTCCCCGTCGGGGGGCAGATTCGCCACCACGCGGTTCTCATGGACCAGGGTGTTCTCCTGCCCGGCGAGCGGCGCCGCCGAATGACGCTGGCCTTGCCCGTCTACTTGTAGAACCTCGGGTCGCCCCAGGCCACGGCGACCCGGGCGTCGCTCTCGCCGCCGGCCGTGCGCGTCATGAGGGTGAGCGTCCTGGCGTTGGCGAGCCCATCGACGACGAGCAGTCGCGGCCTCTCGCCCACGCGGATGAGGCCGCTCTGCGTGCGGAGCTTGCCGTCCACGTGGATCTCGCAGTTGCAGACGGCGGCGCGATTCGCCAGCCCGCGCCCCATGCCGTTGCTGAACCCCACCCAGGCGCTGAAGGCGGAGAAGCCGGCCTTCGAGATGTCGTAGCTGACCTTTCCCTGCGGGAAGGCCCAGTACCCGCGCTGGAACCTCCGTCCGCCCATGGTGTAGGGGACGAGGTTGCGGTCGCGGTCGTGGACCATGTGCTCGCGGGTCCCGCCGGCGAAGTTGTGCCCGTTGTACATGGGTGATTTCTGGTACCAGCTCACCTGCGGGCGCTTGCCCACGGGCATCTTCAGCACGTCCGCCCACCGGATGCCGTGGGCGACGTGGTCCGCCGTCTTGATCGCCTTCGACCGCACCGCCTCCAGCAGCCAGACCGGCTCCCCCGGCGGCTCGGCGGCCGCCC
>CAZNSB010000614.1:0-3247 GCA_964575155.1 uncultured Planctomycetaceae bacterium
GCGGCCGGCGTGGGCGGCGATGATCTTCTCGGTGATCGTCATCGGCATCGCAGGGCTCCGCTCGTGCTAAAGGAACATGCCGTGCTGCCGTTCCCTCTCCCCTCGTGGGAGAGGGCAGGGTGAGGGGGTGGCATGGCCACGCTGGCGTGGCCATGGCGGGTCCGGAAGCACTTGGCCCACCCGGGTCGTTCACCCTCACCCCATCCCTCTCCCGTCAAGGGAGAGGGAGCACAGAAACAGCCCATAGAGTCCGCATAGCCTACAGGATTCGCGTCGGAGGCAGGAGAGAAATCCGGCAGGGTCAGTTCTGCCCGAACCGCGCCCGCAGCCGGCGGGCCGTCAGCAGCGGGTCCTGGACGTACCGGGCGTGGCAGACCGGGCACAGGTCGAACCGGAACGTCTTGTAGACCTGGTCCTGGAGGGCGTCGGGGTCCATGTCCTCCATCTTCTCCAGGAGGTCGTGGATCTCGTCGGCGTGGTCCTCGTCCAGGTCGTCCGGGCCGATCTCCATCGGGTCGTAAGCGGCGTAGACCTCGATGCGGACGACGTACCGCGTGTCCTCGTCCGCCAGCAGCGTCTTGCCGCACATGTCGCAGGTGAAGTGGATCATGTCATGTCCCCACGCGGCGGGCCCATCCGCCTGTTCAACTATAGCCCGAGTCTGCGGCCCAGGCAAGCGACGGCGACCTGATCTACGCGCTTTCGTGCGAGAGGCGGGGCAGGTTGTGGAGGACACCCACAAAGGGGGACCGAGGCACCCTACTCCGGATGATGCACGCACCAGAAACCATACATCTGGAGGACGCACAACGCAAACCAGTCTGCCTCGACCTCCGCAAGCATCGCAAGCATCTTCTTGTCGTTTTCCGGCACACCGGGGCGGTGTTCCAACCTGCCCGGCCCGCCTTGCAGCACCAGATGCGCGAGTTCGTGGGCGATGTCCAAGACCACGCTCAGGAGTTCCTTTGCCTCGACGGCCGAGCCTTTCTGCAGGGCGTCGGGAATACGGTAACACACAATGTATTGGACAAACGGCTGGCCGCCCTGGTTGCGCTCGACGGTGTAGACGACCGCCTTCTGATCGCCTTTTTCGCGCGGAGAGAGAATGATATCCGCGTCCAACCGCTCCTGAGCGGCAATAATAACAGCCGTCAGAGCAAGCACCCTGCGTTCGACCTCGTCGCTGATCTCCCGGGCAACTTGCCTTGCCCGCGCGTCGGAACCATCCGGACTCATGTGGGCCCCCGCTTACCAGCCGTACGGCCCCAGGTAGGGCCAAAGCAGCCTTTGCATGTGCTCTTTCAAGTACTGCGACTCGCGACCGAACTGGCGTTCCACTAGATCAGTGAGCAGGGCCAGGGAGAATCGCGGTCGATACGCGGCGAAGTCATCTCCCCGTAGGTCCATCATTTCATCTACGAACTCGTCAACGCACCTGCTTTCGTACGCGCGGCTGCGGTTGAGTTCCGGGCGTAACGCCGCCTCCGAGAACAGTGCGACATAGCCCAGTTGCTCCACCACGGCTCTTGCCGTTGCCCGCCACTTGCGCTTCGTCGTGAGGTCACCGTTGAAGTAGATGACGGCGCGGATTTCTTCCTCGCCCTCATCCAACGATATCACCTGGACATAAGACCGCGCGTCGCCGACGCGCAGACTGCCGTCGATGTACGGGCAGATATGCGCATTTGGCTTAAGAAACCGTTTCTCGGTAATAAGGATGGCGGCCGCCAGCGGGCAGCACGCAGCACGGAAGACAATGGTATCGGCGATATTGCGAATCTCGCGCAGACGCCACAGCGGAATGACCTCAGCCATGGGGGTTCCTTTTCGGAATCGCGCGTGTCGGGCTCAGTCCTTGGACGCTACGGTCCTGCCCATGCGAGCCAGCAACGACTCGGCGTCGGTGCGGGTGACCTCCCAGTTAGGCTTGCCCTTGAAGCTCAAGTTTGTGACGCTCGCCTGTACCAACAGGTCGATGACGTCAGAAGGGCAGGCCCGGCCGTCAGCGTCTTTCAACGACTTCAGATCTTCCAGGCGGTATTGCATGGCGGATTCCTTCCGCTTTGGGCCATCGGTTCCTATCGACCCAGAGAAAATACCTAATATAGAGCACCTAGTATACTCCCCCAGGCTCACCGTCAAGAGAAATCTTTCGCCTCCCCATCAATTATATAGGCCTCCAGCCCCGGCCATTCAAGGGCAGCGCAGGGTTTCCTGTCGGTCGCCTCCGCCGAACGCAGCGATGCCGGCGGTCCGGCCACCCCGGCCGCCCAACCCAAACAAGAGCCATACGCATTTGATCTCAAGCCGGCCCCGCGGTGCGGCCGATGTTGTCAAAATGAGCGATCTGCCAAACGACGAGAAAATACGCGACTTGGCTAAGCAAGCGCACGTGGTCAAAATCAGCCACCGGCGCGAAGTCTCGCGGAACACGATCCTCGCCGACCTCCGAGAGATTATCAAGCGTTTTCGCCAGCCCTCCGAAAAGGCGCCAGGCAAGCCGAAGTAGGCCGAGAGCCGTTTCACGTCGTTGCTCGGCCTCATCGTGTCAGATTCTTACGCCGGCTCGTGCGAAAGGCGGGCCAGGTCCTCCAGCACCCCCGCCGCAGCGCCGGAATCGATGGCCTCGGCGGCCCGCTCGATGCCGTCCGACCAGTCGGCCGCCACCCCCGCCACGTAGAGCGCGGCGGCGGCGTTGGCGAGCACCGCGTCGCGCCGCGGCCCGGCAGCCCCGTCCAGGACCGACCGGACGGCGGCGGCGTACTCGTCGACCGTATCGGCCCGGATCGCCTTGAGCCGCGCGGCCGGCAGCCCCAGCGTCTCGGGCGACACGTCGTACTCCGTGACCGCCCCGCCGCGCACCTCCGCCACGTGCGTCGGGGCCGACAGGACGATCTCGTCCAGCCCGTCGTGGCTGTGGACGACCAGGGCATGCTCGACCTCCAGCCGCAGCATGACCTCGGCGATGGGGCGCACGAGGTCCATCGCATACACGCCCATCACCTGCCGACGGGCGCCGGCCGGGTTCGTGAGCGGCCCGAGCACGTTGAAGATGGTGCGGATGCCGATTTCCTTCCGCACGGGGGCGGCGTACTTCATCGCCCCGTGCAGCGCGGGGGCGAACAGGAACCCCATGTGCGCCTCGCGGATGCACCGGGCGACGACGGCCGGGGCCGCCTCGATGGCCACGCCCAGGGCCTCCAGGACGTCGCTGGACCCGCACTTGCTGGTGGCCCCGCGGTTGCCG
>CAZNSB010000615.1:0-3243 GCA_964575155.1 uncultured Planctomycetaceae bacterium
CGCCCGAACTCGCGCCGCAGCCGGCGGGCGTCCAGCCCCGCGGCGCATTCCAGCGGCATGTGCAGGTTCACCCCCAGCTCGAGCAGCGTCGGGATGAGCGGGGCGATGTTCCCGCTGGTGAGGTAGCCGACGATCTCCACGCCGTGTCCCCGCACGAAATCCACCACCTTCCGCACGGGCCTGCCCCAGACCCGCCGGTACGTCCGGGGGGAGACCATCGTGGAGTTCTTGAAGCCCATGCCGTCCTCGTTGAGGACGACGAAGTCGAAGCGTACGGCCGCCAGGAGCTCGCGGGCGGTCTGGATGACGAAGTCGGCCCAGAACTCGAACATGTCGGCGATCAGGCCCGGGTCGCCGGTCAGCGTCTCCAGGAAGCTCTCCAGCCCCATCATGTACCCGTTCTTGATGCCGCGCCCCGGGCCCCAGTCGATCCGCAGCCCGACGGGTGCCTCGCCGGCGTTGTAGTGGGCGATCAGCTCCTCGGACCAGTCCCGCGGCTTTCGCCGGGGGTCGGCGGGGTCGAAGCGTTTTTTCATGTTTTCCCAGTCGCCCCGGCCGTGGACGCTGCCGGCGAGGTAGTAGTAGACCGTCGGCCCGACGCTCTGGGTCTTGCTCGTCCGCACCGTGAAGCCGTACCTGTCGATGCTCGTCCGCCAGTCCTCATCCTCCTCGATCCCCCTGGCCACGAACGCCGGCAGCGGGTCCGTGTCCAGCCGGTGCAGCGCCACCGGGTCGAACCGGACGACGTCGGCCTTGCCGATGCCGACCGGCAGACTGCCCTCGGCGATCCACTTGCGGACCGCGCCTTCGGCGACGCCCTCGACCTGCCACAGCGGCACGCGGTCGGGCTTCTGGAAGCGCATGATCCGATTGAAGCGTTCCCTGGCGTTCATGGGCGCGGCGTCGGCTCCCGGGCGGGGGGGCATATTCTCTTCTGCACGCCCACGTAGATGTGGCGGAGGCAGTAGTGGGCGTCGTGCCGCATGTTCTCCAGGTCCAGCGCGTCCATAGTGTGCTGGCTGCCGGCCATGAGGGTGATCTTCCGGCAGGGCGGGGTGCGGAAGACCGCGCAGCTCAGCCCCGCGTCGCGGTAGCCCTCGTCCAGCCCGGCCTTGCAGAGGAACCACCGGAGGTGCTCGCCCTGGAGGCCTTCGGCGCGCATCTTCACGCCCGTGCGGTGGTACTTCCACTCCACCGGCTCGCCGAACAGCCAGACGTACCCCGGCGGCGCGCACGCCGAGCCGATGACCGTCACCTCCACGATGGGCTCGTCCTCGACGAAGGTGACGGCCCCATAGGGGGGCACGTCCAGCTCCACGCCGTCCTGGTTGAACTCGGCCCCGACGTAGCCGACCTTCAGCTCGTCGGTCATGATGCCCCACTGCTGCTCGGGCGCGTCTTCGCGGGCGTGGTTGGTGGCGTTCTCCCAGGGCCGGCCCAGCTCCACGCGAAAGTTCTCGTAGAAGAACGGGGCGTCGTACTGGTGGTACACGATGCGGAATGCTTCCCGCTTCTGCGGCGTCCTGCTCTTGGCCAGGGCCACCACCTCGCCTTCCAGCTCGGTGCGCTCACCCTCCGCCCTGTCCGGGTTCCGCAGCCGGGCACGAGCCATCCGCGGACGGACGTATTGCTTACCTGCCATGTGTCCTTCCTTTCCTGGCTTTGAGGTTCCCGACGGGCGCGTCCCCAGGGAGCCGCTGCCGGCATCATGGCGGATGGCCGGCGCGGTTTCAACCGTCTGTGGGGCTCGCCGCAGGTCAGGCGGATCTGGCTTCGGGCGGGTCTTCGGGGCCGCCGGGGCGCCAGTGGACGGCCTCGCCCCAACTGAGGACGGCGAAGTCGCAGGCGGGCTCGGGCAGGGGCGCGGGCGTCTCCGGCCCGAGCCCCAGTTGCCGCAGCCGGGAATACGTCTGCCGGAACGGCGCCCGCATGCTCACCGAGTGCCCCAGCTCGTGCTCGTGTCCGGTGACGACGAGCTGCGGGTCGGTCAGGTCGGCGCAGCGGCCGAGCCCGGCCCAGCAGTTGGCCAGGACGATGTTCACGTCGTGGACTCCGGCGAGGCGGCGGTAGACCTTCTGCCGCGTGTTGTCGCCGTTGTGGGCGATGCTGACCCCGTCGAAGCGGACGACGTACACGCAGTTCCGCGCATACAGCCGCTGCCATCCCGGATAGCACCGGACCTCGATCCCGCCGATGCGAAGGGGCCTGCGGTAGCTGTACACGCGGATCACGCCGGGGTGGCTCAGCCAGGGGCGGTAGCTGGCCGGGAGCACCACCTTCTTGCCGGCGTCGAGCATCATCCTCAGGAAACCCTTGTGGAGGTGGTCCCAGTGGATGTGGGAGACGAAGGCGACATCGAGGGTCTCGGCGAGGGCCTCCAACTGCCCCCGGCCGAGGGGGGGACGGAGCCTCTTGCCGGGGTGGATGTCGAAGCCGACGCAGTGCCGGGCCGACTGGGCGACGAATCCCATGTTGTAGATCTTCCAGAGCTTCACACCTTCGACGGGGCGGGAGGTGGTGATCTCGTCGAGGGCGCGAGCCATGAACTGCTGGTAGAACCGGCCCACCTCGTGGCGCCACCGCCGCCCGCGGCGGACGCTCAGGGGGTGGTCCAGAAGCAGCAGCGCCTCTTTGCGGATCCGCCAGTTGCCCGGGGCCGGCGGGTGGTCCACCAGCGCCCTGCCCGCGACCGCCAGGGCCTCGCCGATCCAGCCGTGGGGATCAGCCCGTTGGGCGTCGGCCCGGGCGGCGGCGTGCGCCTGCCGGGCGAACCGCGTGTCCGCGTACTTCTCGGCAATCCTCAGCAGCCGCTGACGCGTCAGCCGGCGGAGCAAAGGCTCGTCCTTGCCGGTGAACCAGTTTGGCCAGATGCCGAGGCCCTCCGCCGGCCGATCCTCCGCCCCGTCGGCGCGCCGACGCGACAGGACGCGCCAAAGGCCCTTCTGTTTTCCGTGAACGCGCAAGGCAGACCTCTCCTCGTGTATCGCCAATTATCTTATCAGAAAACCCGCCGCGCCCCAATGGCATTAAGATAAGCCGATGGCGTTGGCGTTTCCGGAGCCCGAAGGGCTCGGATTCATCAGCCCCGGGCAACGCCCGGGGAAGGCTTGTCGATCGCGGGGATCGTGATAGAATCATCGAAAGCGCCCACGGTGTTCGTGGGCGCGAGCCTATATGGGAAATCCCGGATGATGGACGCTTTCTCTGCTCAAACTGAACCAATCGCGCTCTTGGCCATCGACG
>CAZNSB010000616.1:0-3238 GCA_964575155.1 uncultured Planctomycetaceae bacterium
GGCGCGCCGGGCGAGCTTCACCGCCTCCGGGCCGTTGCGGTGCTCGGCGCGGGCGTCCGTGGCCGAGCGGACGCCGCTGCCGGAGGTCTCCTGGTAGCCTCCCGACGGCGGCGGGTCAAGAGAGACCCCGGCCGGGGCCGGGGGTTATAACACCGAGCCGGCGGTCCCCGAGAAGAAAGGGCGGCGCTGATGAAGTGTCATTTTTTTTGGTCGGGCCTTGTGCTGCTGTGGGCGGGAGCGGGCGCGGGCGACGCCGCCGGCGCCGACGCTCGCCGCGGGCAGGTGATCCTCACCGAGGACGCCTACTTCCGCCAGTACTACCAGTTCGGTCTGATGCGGATCTCCTCCGACGCCCTCCGGGCCGAGGGCCAAAAGCTGCTGGGCGCCGGGGGGCTCAGCCGACTCCGCCGCCAGAGCCTCCAGCACCTCCGCGACCGCAGGATCGACTGGGAAAAGGTCGATTGGCGCGACCATGCCGTCGTGCACTTCCGCCGCACCCAGCTCGGCGACGACAGCCGGGCGGTCGAGATGATCCGGACCGTACCCCCGCCGGCCGGGTGGACGCGGGGGGCCTTCGACGACTCTTCGTGGCTGTGCCAGCGGGTCGGGCGCCTTCCGACGAAGCGGTACATGATGGAGTCGTACGACTTTTCCCCGCTGATGATCCGCGTGCGGTGCCTTCGGAGCACCTTTCAGGTGGAGGCCCCGGCCCGTGCGGGGGAGCTGCGGTTGAGCCTGTCCTTCCGCGGGGGGGCGCGGGTCTTCGTCAACGGCACCGAGGTCGCGCGGGGGTTCCTGCCCGCCGGGGAGCTTGCCCCCGACGCCCCGGCCGAAGACTACCCCCGAGAGGCCTACGTCGTCTCCCCCGGCGAGGGCCCCCAGCCCCGCGGCGGCTGCTTCGCCGACATCCGCTGTGCGTGGGACCAGGCCACGCCAGGGACGCGGCGCCGGAAGGAGTGGAGCGGCTACCGGCTGAACGCCATGGGCCACGCCATCGGCCAGGCGGGGTGGAACCGGCTGAAGGGGCTCCGCGACCGCAGGTTGGCGGAGGTCCGCATCCCGGGCAAGCTGCTTCGGGCCGGCGGGAACGTCCTGGCCGTCGAGGTCCGCGGGGCGCGGTTCCATCCGCAGGTCCTCCCCGGCGCCGGGGGGCCCCGGCAGGAGAACTGGGCGGTCGGCGGCGGCACCGACAACAACACGTGGGACCACTGCCGCCTGCTGTCGCTGACCCTCAGCGGCAACGGGAAGGGGGTCTCCTGCGCCACCCGCCGCCCCGCCGGCGTGCAGCTGTGGGCCGACGACGTCCACCGCCGCCTCTTCAGCCGGGACTTCAACCCCCCCGGCGCGCCCCCGGGAAAGGTCCGCATCGTGGGCGCGGCCAACGGGACCTACTCCGGGCTGGCGGTGGTCGGGACCGACCTCCCGCTGAAGGCCCTGGCCGCCTCGGTGGGCGATCTGAGGGGCGACGCCGGCACGATCCCCGCCGCCGCCGTGAAGGTCGCCTACATGAGAGGCCACTCCATCCTGGAGCTGTTCGCGCTCGGGCACGGGCGGTGCCTGGGCCTGCACCACTGGAACTGCCCCATGGCCGTGATGGCCGTGAACCGCTACGGCGTCGCGCTCAAGGACCCGCCCAAGGACCCCAACGCCCGCCAGGGGGCCTGGCAGAAGATGATGGCGGACTTCCGGTTCTTCGACCACATCGCCGGCGAGCCCCCCGCCACGGTTCCCGCGGACACCTGCCAGCCGATCTGGCTGACGCTGAGGGTCCCCCCGGACGCGACGCCCGGCACGTACCGCGGCGCGCTGGCGGTCCGCGCCGAGGCGGGGGGCGCGGAAGGGCAGGCAGGCGGCATCCGGGGGCTGACGATCCCCGTCGAGGTCGAGGTGATCGGCTGGCGCGTGCCGGACCCGCGGGACTTCCAGACCATCGTGCAGAGCGAGCAGTCGCCCTACGGCGTGGCCAAGGCGTACAAGGTGCCGCTGTGGTCGGAAGCGCACTGGCGGCTGATGGGGACGTCTTTCCGTCAGCTCGCCCGGCTGGGGGCGGACTGGCTCTTCGTCCCGTGCCTGCTGAACTCCGAGTTCGGCAACCGCGACGACTGCTCCATGATCCGCTGGGTCCGCAGCGCCGACCTGCCTGCCGGTGGCAGGCAGGCAGGGGGCCGCCTGCGGTTCGACTACTCGATCCTCGACCGCTATCTCGACCTGGCCATTGAGCACTGCGGCAGACCGCGGGTGGTCTGCTTCCAGATCATGCACGGCGTGGGCTCGTCCACCAGCGCCGTGAGGGTCCTCGACGAGGCCACCGGCAGGGCCGAGATCGTAGCCGTCGGCCCGTCGGCCCAGGGAACACGCCGCGGCCTCTGGCGGGCCTTCGCCACCAGCCTGCGGGCCCACATGCGCCGGCGCGGGCTGGAGAAGGCCATGTACTGGGGCCACGCCTTCGACCGCATCTACGACCCGGGGCTTGTGAAGCTGATGGCCGAGTTCGCCCCGGGCATTTACTGGGCGGCCGGGGCCCACGCCCGCCGGCCCGACGCCACGTTCCGGGCGGTCGCGCGGACCTACGGCTCGGACATGACCGACCGCAGCTTCAGGGGCTGGAAGAACCCCTTCATCCACCTGTGCATGCCGCGGAGCAACGGCTCGGTGATCTGCGTGGAGGGGACCTCCACCCCCTTCACCTACCGGGTGCTGTGCGACCGGGCGATCTACTGCGGGTTCAACGGGGTCGGGCGCATGGGGGCGGACTACTTCGGCCGGACGTGGTTCGACGGGTTCCGGGGCGGGGAGTACCTGCTGGTCGGGCGGTCGTGCGTGCAGACCCTCTGGCCGGGCACCAACGCCACCGAAAGCTCCGCGCGAAACGAGGCCCTCCTCGAAGGCGTCCAGGAGGCCGAGGCCAGGATCTTCCTGGAGCAGACCCTCGACCGCGCCGGCGGCCTGCTGCCCGAGGCGCTCGGCGGCGAGGTCCGGACCGCCCTTCGCGACCACTTCCGGGGGACGCTGCACATCCCGGGGGGCACGGCGGGGCTGACCATGATGGAGTACACGGGCGACTGGCAGGGGCGGTCGCGCCGGCTGCTGGCGGCGGCGGCGAAGGTCGCCCGAGCGGTCGGGGTGGACGTGGACCGGAGGGAGATCGGGGATGAGAAGATGACGGTGGTGTTCTACGGCCGGGAGCGGACGGCCCACGGTCGGGGGGGCGTGCCCGTGCCGGCGGGGGGCGCGTCGG
>CAZNSB010000617.1:0-3232 GCA_964575155.1 uncultured Planctomycetaceae bacterium
CGGCCTGGACGGTCCAGATGGTCATCAGCGTGTGCCAGTGGTTGCAGGTGGCGCACGTGACGACGTTGAGGCTGTTGTCCTCGAGGGCCTTGCGGATGTCGCGGGTGGTGTTGGGCGTCTTGCCCTGCGACTTTTTGGCCTTGTCGGCGGCGGCGTTGGCGCGGTTGTCGTCGGGGTCGACGCACCAGGTGACCTCGCAGCCCTCGGCCTTGAGGAACTGACCCAGATGGTTCCCGCCCCGCCCGCCGCAGCCGGTGACGGCCACGTTAATCCTCTCGTTGGCCCCCAGCACACGGTGCCCGGCGTGGCTCACGACAAACGTCGCCCCCGCCATGGCGAGGGACTGCCTCATGAACTTTCGGCGACTGATTCGTGACATGAGACTCTCCTCCCGATGCCCCTTCACGCAAAACGTTCCTGGCCCACAGCACCCGCGTACCTTACCCCCCGGGGCGCAGCCGTGCAAGCGTTATCGATGGGCCGCACAGGCGGCGGGCCATGGTCCCCGGCGTTTCGCTTCGCTCAACGCCGGGCGTTCAAAGCCCGTTGCGCGTTGCCTGTCGGCGTTGCCGTTGCTGTTGCCGTTGTCTAGTGCCGAATATCGATTGCCGAATGCCTGCCTCTCACACTCTCTCCGGCACGTCGAACGGCGGCCGGGGCGGACGCGTCAGCAGCCGGTCCGCCTCCGGGTCATCGACGAACCGCTCCTTTGCGCCGTCGAACCGCAGGTGCCGGCCCAGGCGGTACGGCGTCGCGGTCAGGTCCAGGCTGTTATCCTTCAGGTGATCGCGCATCCGCTCGAACGTCTCGTTGGCGGCGGCGTTGTCGCCAAAGGGCTTCGCGTTGGAGCCGAACGCCACCTCTTTGCCCAGGCGGTACGAGATGTTGCCGAGATGGCAGAGGCCGGCCGAGTAGTGGGCCGTCTCGAGGTTCCAGAGGAAGTTGTCGATCTGGCGGTCGCGCATGCGTTGGATGAACTCCCCGAAGTTGCCGCCGCGGCTCGACCGCTCGACCTTGGCCGACGCCACCTTCTGAGGCTCCGCCTTGCCCTTGGGATAGAACTTGCCGCCAGCCACAACGCCTTCCTCGAAATGGAACGTGTTGCCGATGCCCTCACCGTGGTACTTGCCGGTCTTCAGGCCGCGGACCTCGAAGATGAGTTGCGCGTCGCCGTAATCGAAGACGGCGATCTGCGTGTTGGCGGTCTGGCCCTGGTCTTTGTAGCCGAAGCGTCCGCCGACGGCGATGGCGGCCTTGGGCCAGGCGGCATCCGGGATGGCGTGCAGCGCCGCGTGCATCTGGTGCACGCCCTGGTTGCCGATGTCGCCGTTGCCGAAGTCCCAGAACCAGTGCCAGTTGTAATGGACGAGGTTCTTGTGGAACGGCTGCTTGGGCGCGGGGCCGAGCCAGATGTTGAAGTCGAGCTCCTTGGGCGGGTCCTCGGGTTCCTTGAAGCCGATGCTCCCCCGCCCCTTGTAACACAGGCCCCGCGAGACGAGCAGCCGGCCGTACGTCCCCGCCTTCGCGAGGGCGGCGATGCGGTCGCCGGTTCCGCCCGCCCCCGTGCCGTACTGCACCACCCGCTTGAGTTTGCGGGCCGTCTCGACGCAAATCCGCCCCTCGTGCACGTTGTGGCTCAGCGGCTTCTCGACGTATACGTCCTTGCCGGCCTGGCACGACCAGATGGTGAGCAGGCAGTGCCAGTGGTTGCAGGTGGCGATGGAGACGGCGTCGAGGTCCTTATCGTCGAGCGCTTTGCGGATGTCCTGGACGCAGGTGGGCTTGCGGGCGCCGATCTTCTCGAGGTCCTTGATGCGCCGCTCGAACTGGTTCGAGTCCGGGTCGATGAGGTAGGTGACCTCAACGTCCTCCATCTTCGCCAGCGACCCGATGTGCCCCCCTCCCCGGCCGTGGATGCCCGCCACGCCGGCCCGGATCGTCTCGTTGGCGCCGAGGACGCGGTGCCCGGCGTGGCTCACCACAAAGGACGCGCCCGCCAGGGCCAGCGACCGCTTCAGAAACTGCCTGCGTCGGATTCGGGACATGGTCCGCCTCCTCTCTTTGCCCCTGCGGATACGGGCGGGGCCCGTGCCGCGGCCGGCCCATTCGACTTCGCTCAGGGCATGCCTTGTCCGGCCGTGCGACGGCGCGTCGCGCCCGTCTGCTGTAGCGTTGAACCCGTCAAGGCGAAAAAGGTTCCAGGAGTCTTTTCGCTGCCTGTGGCTTGCGGCTTGTGGCTTGCGGCCTGAAAAGACTCCTGGAACCTTTTTCGCCCATCGGCTATCGTCGGCCTCCGGCACGACGCCCGTATCCCGAGGAGCCCCGCCATGCGATGCCGCGCTCTCCTGACGCTCACCATCCTGCTCTCCCTGGTCCCCGTCTGCCCGGTCCAGGGCGCCGACGCGGCCAAGGTGGACGACCGTCCCGGCGTCCCCGGGGAATGGGGCTTTCGCCCCGTCCCGGGGGAGGCAAGCCCGACCAACCCGCCGGCGATGGTCTGGCGGCCGCAGAAGGACGCCGCCGCCTACGAGATCCAGATCGCCCGCAAAGAGGACTTCAAGCAAACTGCTTATGAGGCCCGCGTCGAGCGGTACAACTGCCACTGTCCGCCGCGGACGCTGCCGGACGGCACGTACCGGTGGCGATTCCGCCTCGTCGATAAGAACGGCACCGCGAGCGCATGGAGCAAGGCCCGCCCGTTCCGCATCGACGCCCGTTCGGTCCCCTTCCCCATGCCAACGCGGGCCGACCTGGTCGGCCGGGTCCCGAAGCGGCATCCCCGCCTGTTCGTCCGGCCGGAAGGGCTGGCGGAGATGCGGCGCCTGGCCAAGGGCGACATGGCGGACGAGTACGCCGCCCTCCTCAAGCACTGCGACGGGCTCCTCAAGAAGCCCCCCGAGACGAAAGAGCCACCCAAGTACCCCAAGGACTGCGAGCGCAAGAGCGAACAGTGGCGAAAGATCTGGTGGGGCAACCGGGAGGCCACCATCCGGGCCCTCGGCGGTGCCGCCAACCTCGGCTTCGCCTGGCACCTGAGCGGCAACGAAGCCTACGGCCGGCTCGGCAAACGCCTCCTCATGGACTGCGCCACGTGGGACCCCAAAGGCGCCACCGGCTACCGTTACAACGACGAGGCCGGCATGCCGTACGCCTACTACTTCGCCCGCGCCTACACCTTCCTGAACGACCAGCTCAGCGACGCCGAGCGCGCGGCGTGCCGGCAGGTCATGGC
>CAZNSB010000618.1:0-3229 GCA_964575155.1 uncultured Planctomycetaceae bacterium
CAGGTGCAGGACCGGCGGGGCGCCGACGGCCCGGCAGACTTCCTGGAGGCCCTTTCCGGCGAATTCCATGGCCGCCTCGGGGCGCATGAGTCCGGCCTTGGCGTCGGCGACCGCCGTGCACCCGGTCACCGCCACCAGCACGTCGTTGGCGATCAGCTCCTTGGTCATCTGCGTGTGCCCGTAGTCGTGCTGGTGCTTGGGGTTGTTGCACCCGACCACCCCGGCGACCCCGCGCAGCCGACCCGAAATGATCGCGTCGTTCAGCGGGCGGTAGCTCGGGCGGTACCGGCCCCCGAGCATGCCGTAGATGTTCTCCGCCGTGAAACCCGCCACCAGCGGGTTGGCGTGGTCGGGGACGCACGGGGGGCTGTTGCGGTTGGGGAAGTTCTCGACCGCCGTGCGAACGATCTTCCGGGCGATCTCCATCGCCTTGGCCTCGTCGAACTCGATGTGCTCGGCGAAGGGGAACTTGGCCTTGGGGCTGGTGGAGATGAACTTGGTGTGGAACTTCTGCGTCAGCTTGCCCAAAGCAGGCATGATGCACTGCACGTCCACGATCATGGCGTCCACCACCCCGGTGGTCACCGCCAGCTCCTGCTGGAGGAAGTTGCCCGCCACCGGGATGCCGTGCCGCATCAGGATCTCGTTGGCCGTGCAGCACATCCCCCCCAGGTTGATCCCCGTGGCGCCGAGGCTTTTGGCCAGTTCGACCGTTTCCTTCTCCTGGGCGGCGGCGACGATCATCTCCGAGAGCGTCGGCTCGTGCCCGTGGACGACGACGTTGACGGCCTTGGGATCGAGGACGCCGAGGTTGGCCCGGCTGCGGACCCACTCGGGGGTGCGGAAGAGCAGGTCGGAGAAGTCGGTGGCGATCATGCTCCCGCCCCACCCGTCGGCCAGAGACGCCCGGACGCCCTGGAGGATGAGGTGGACCGGGTCGTTGTCCACGCCGATGTGGGTGCGGTGCATGATCTCGACGATCTCCCGGTCCACCCCTCGGGGCATCACGCCGGCCTTCCGCCAGCGCTTCTGCTGGTCGGCCGGGGCCCGGGCGGCGAAAACCACCTCGCCGTGCTGCTGGCCGAACTGGCCGAAGGCGATCTCCGCGACGGCGCGCGCGATCTCGCGGACGCTCTTGCCGTCGGTCTTCACCCCCAGCTCCTCGGCCATGGCGCGGAGCTTGACCTCGTCCTTGACCTGGTAGTCGGAGTCCTCCTCCTCGGCGGCCATCAGCAGCGTGTGGGCGATGTCGCGCCCGTGGTCGGAGTGCGCTGCCGCGCCCCCGGCGATCATCCGGATCAGGTTCCGGGCGGCGATGATGTCGGCGGTGGCCCCGCAGATGCCCTCGGTCGGGCCGTCGCCGAACGGGTCGATCCGGCAGGGGCCCATCGTACAGTTCCGGCAGCAGATGCCGAGCTGGCCGAAGCCGCACTGGGGCTGCATGGCCTCGTAGCGGTCCCAGGCGACCGCCGTCTCGGTCGACTGCGCGCGGTGGAGCATCTCGATCGTAGCGGGATCGATACTTCTTTCTTCGGGCTTTTTCACAAGGGCACCTCTCTTCATGGACTTCGGGCGGTTGAGGGGTGAACGCGGATCCCAGCCTGTTTGCGGGCGCGGCCCAGACGCCGAGGCCATCCAGGCCGGCCCTCGGATGAGCGCAAGTCTCAAGACCAAAATTATCAAAACCCCGTCCGGCAAATCAAGACAATTTGCCCGGTTTTCCGCCGCACCGGCTCAGGCACAACAGGATAGCTCCTATACCATGGTAAGGGGCGCCCCCGGCGTTCTGCCAGTTGTCCGCTTGCAAACACGCCGCCGGACCTCTAGAGTTGCTACGCTGTTGTGGCGGCGGCCCCGAAGGGCGCGGAAGCGCGAATGAAACTGGCGATATCCGGAAAAGGCGGTGTGGGCAAGACGACGCTGTCGGCCATGCTCACCGGCGCGCTGGCCCTGAAAGGACGCCGCGTCATCGCCCTCGACGCCGACCCCGACGCCAACCTGCCCTCGGCCCTGGGGCTGGGCGCCGACGAGCCGATCACCCCCCTCGTCAACATGCAGGACCTCATCGAGGAGCGCACCGGCGCCAGGAAAGGCTACGGGGCGTTCTTCAAGCTCAACCCCAAGGTGGACGACATCCCCGACCGGTTCGCCCGGCGAATCGGGCCCATCCGTCTGCTGGTCCTCGGCGCCATCCAGAAAGGCGGGGAAGGCTGCGCCTGCCCGGCCGCCGCCCTGCTGAAGGCGCTGCTCGTGCACCTGATCCTCGGGCGGGACGACGCCCTGATCATGGACATGGAAGCGGGCATCGAGCACCTCGGGCGGGCGACGGGTCAGTCGATGGACGCCCTGCTCGTCGTGGTGAACCCCGCGCCGTGGAGCATCCAGACCGCCCTGCGGGTCCGGAAGCTCTCCCGCGAGATCGGCATGCAACGCGTCTTCGCCGTGGGCAACCGCGTGGGCGGGCCGGCGGAGCTGGAGGGCATTCGCAAGCAGCTCGGCGACGTCCCGCTGATCGGGCACCTGCCGGAAGACCCGCGCCTCGCCGCCGGCATCGTCCGCACGACCGACGAGGGCCACCTCCAGCCGGGTGAGGCGCTCGCCGCAGGCCTGGACGCCGTGGAAGCGATGCTCTCGGAGCTGGCCCGCCGACTGTAGGCCCGCCCGGTCGGCGCGAAATCCGGCAAGACGGGTTCAAGAAAAAGCCTTGGCCTCCAAGCCGGGTTTCTGATACGGTAACTGCCTCAAGCTTTACTTGAGGGCCGGCTCGGATGAGTCGCTCGTCTGAGCCGAGCCCGCAAAGATGTCGGCACGCGTCGGGGCCGTACCCGCCGCGGCGGGCGGAGAAGGCCCCGGCCCTCCTGAAGTGTCCCAGCCCCGCCCACGAGAGGTGTTGCCGCCAGAACGCCTCAGCGACAAGGAGATACCAGATGGGTAAAGTTCCGTCGGACATCGAGATTTCCCGCGCCGCCAAGCCCAAGCCGATCACCCAGGTCGCCAAGGAGGCCGGCATCCGCCCCGAGGAGCTGGAGCCGTACGGCGACGTCAAGGCCAAGGTGAAGCTGAACATCCTGGAGCGCCTGGGCGGGGCCCCCAACGGCAAGTACATCGACGTGACGGCGATCACCCCCACGCCGCTGGGCGAGGGCAAGACCACCACGGCGGTGGGTCTGACCCAGGCGATGGGGATCATCGGCAAGAACGTCTTCCTCTGCATCCGCCAGCCCTCGAT
>CAZNSB010000619.1:0-424 GCA_964575155.1 uncultured Planctomycetaceae bacterium
GCCGAATAGCTAGCGAAGCTGGCCGGTCCGCGGCCGGTCGATCCCGCCACGCCGTCGGGGCAGCGGCCGGTCTACGCCAAGGCGCTGGCGCCGAAGCGGAAGCGCGGGCCGGGCGCGAAGAAGGGCCACGCGGGAAGCCGACCGCCCCGCTCCTCCCGCAGCCATCGGCGATGGGTCTTGATGCTGACGATGCCCAAGGTATGCTCGACCGCATGCCCCGTCTCGGCGCCAATCTTCACCAGCCGCTTCCGCTCGACCGGATCGGAAATCGCCCGATTGCGCGGCAGCCGCGACTGCAGCATCTCGATCTGAAGCTTGAGGAATCGGATCTGGGCATCGCGTCGCGCCGACCATCTCTCCTGCAACAGCACGAGCAACACCATCAGCCATCTCGGCCGCATCGGTCGCGCCTCCTGCAGGGCCA
>CAZNSB010000619.1:434-3226 GCA_964575155.1 uncultured Planctomycetaceae bacterium
GTACGTCATCGTGGACGATCCCGGCGTGATGGATCGGCTCCGGGGGCTCAGCGGCGCGATCGACGCCGCCCCGGCCGCCATCGCCCTGATCGTCGACCCGCAGGGCACGGAGTACGGCGATTTCTGGATTCAGGACGCCTCGGCGGCCATGGAGAACATGCTGCTGGCGGCGGTGGCGCTGGGCTACGGCGCGTGCTGGATCGAGGGTCAGGTCCGGCCGAAGGAGGGCGAGCTGCGGGAGATCCTGGGCGTGCCGGCCGGCCTCCGCGTGCAGGCGATGATGCCCGTCGGCAAGGCCGCCCAGGCCCCGAAGCGCCCGGCGAAGTCTGCCCCGGCCGAGGTGACGCACTACAACCGCTTCGGCGGCAGGTAAGGCCGCGGCGGGGGCGCGCCGGCCCGGCCAAGGGGTTAATCTGAGGCCGTAACGACGCTCATCCCTTTCTATAGCAGTTCACGAAAAACCTTGAAGCGTGGCGGCCCTCCTGGGCCGCCGCGTTCCAGCGCCGGCGAGCCGCGGCGGCCTGGGAAGGCCGCCGCGCGCCACTCCTCAACTTTTCGTGAACTGCTATAGCAGGACAACGCGGGTTATCATTGTTGCACCTCGTGGTGGATGCAGCAGCGACAATGGTTCAGGTCAATCCCGAGCTGCTGCAGTCGTCTGTATCTGGCTCGTTGGTGTGACTTGGCGGCCTTGTGGTTGCGAGCCTGCGTTCGTCGGATGCAGTAGGCCACGTGGCGCAGATACTTTGTCCGGTGCGACCGGCGCATTGCCGCCGCGGCGATGGAGGCATCGGCCGCTCGGCGAAGCTGGGGAAAGCTCAGATGCTTTTTCCCCCCGCCGCATCTGTTCGAGACGGCTACGGGCGAGGAACAGGTGGCTGATGGCGGTCAGTACCAGATGTCGGCGGATGGCCTGGTACCGGCGGCACTCGAAGTGATCCATGCCCAGGAAGCTCTTTTCGTCCTGGAAACAGCGTTCGATGTGCCACCGGCTGAACGCCACGCGAAGCAGCTCTTCCAGGGACGTCTCGGCCTCAGCATTGGAGACGAAGTACTTGATCTCCTCCGTCAAGACATTCTGGGCAACGATCAGCCACAGGGGGCAGGAGGGCAGGCCGTATCCGCTGCCCTTGCGGCCACCGTCGGGATGGGGCAGCTTCATCCGGAAACGAGCGCCCTTTGCCCGCCACACGATGGGGCCTTTGTGGCCGTCCTTGACGTGGAATGTCTCCCATGGCTGATCGCGCATGGGATAGGAATAGCAGCACAGGCGGTCGACGCGGTTATCCGGCGTGGATTTGACTGACAGACGCGGGTATTTCAAGGGCCGGCCTTTCCCCCGCTGCCGTCCCCTCTGTAGCACGGTCGGTTCCAGCAACCAGCCGCGGAAGCTGGTCGGCACCTCGGCCACATACCTCTGCCCCCGGGCGTGCAAGGTCTCCAGGAACGCCGGGGCCTTCCCGAAATTCTCATCGAACGTGAGATAGCCAAATCGGACGCCATTACGCAGGGCTCGCCGGACCAGGGTTAGGGCGATCTGCCACGTGTTGCGATACGGCAGTTCGTGTGGAATCCCAGCCGCCTGGCAGCGACCCGAATCGTCCAGCCAACTTCGCGGCAGGTACAACTGACTGTCCAACGTACAACGAAATCTCTCGTTCGAGAGGGCGTAGCCCAAATGAACGCTCATCACACAGTTGTCGATCTTGCCCGTCGCCCCGCAGTACTGCCGCTGGACTGCCGCCGTCTGATCCCCGTCCTTGGGGAAGCTGGTCTCATCGATGACCCCTACGGCGTGATCGTCATGGAAATGCTCGGCCACATGCTGTTGCAGAGAGTCAATGGCCCGCTCGTGATCCCAGGTGTGCGTCGCCAGGAAGTCCTGCAGCGTTCGGGGAGGGATCCCCGCGTGATCGGCGATCGGCTGGACCGACTTGCGAGGCAGATCCGTCAACTGCCCACGCACGTAGGTCCGCAAATGTCCTCGCCCTTCGCTACGGGCAAAACAGCCGTCGAATCCCCTCAGGAACCCCTCCAACTGCTTCCGCAGCAAACGAATCTCTTGCCATTCCATTGCGAATCTCCTTCAACCGTCCGTGGTTAAAGGAGATATCGAGCGCACAACCCCATATTCTTGAGCCTAACCCGCGTTGTCCTGCTAGAGCGGTTCACGATCGAATGTGCCCATACCGGCCGTCCCCGAGGACGAGCCGGGCAACGCAGGCGAAGCCGCAAGCAGAGCCGGCACGTACAGGCGAGCGTGAACTGCTCTAGTCGGACGTAAATCACGCAGGGACAGGCACGTACGCCTGTCCCTCTGTTTTGCACCGTTGCCTGGAAGCGCCCGGAAATGTAGCCGATTGTAGCAAATCGGGCGCAACACGCCGGCCGGACAAGGGGATAGGCCATGGCTACAACGAAGAAGAAAGGAGCGCAGCCATGGCAAGTGCGCTCGGGCTTCGTGATAGTAGCCAAAGTACTCGGCCAGAATCCGCCGCAGATGCTCCTCGCCGAACACGATCATGTGGTCCAAGCATTCCCGGCGGATAGTAGACCCGATCAGACGCTCGACATACGGCGATTGCCAGGGAGACCGGAATGCGATGAGCACTTCCTTGATCCCCATGTGCTCCACCGGGTCACGGAAGTCCTGGCCGTAGATGCCGTCGCGGTCGCGAAGCAGAAAACGCGGGGCTTCCTCAAACGGGAACGCTTCCACGATCTGCTGAGCCGTCCATTGGGTCGTGGGACTGGTCGTCACGTTGAAGTGGACGACGCGACGACGATCATGC
>CAZNSB010000620.1:0-3200 GCA_964575155.1 uncultured Planctomycetaceae bacterium
CTGCTGACGTCCGGCATGAACGGCCGGCCGAGCGACGCCGACACCTCCGACGAGTACAAGAGCGCCCTCTCCCACGCCGCCTCGGCCATGGCCGTCGGCCGCGGGCGGATCGCCCTGGCCTACTACAGCCTGAACCGCCTGGGCACCGACGGGGCCGGCCCGGCGGCCGGCGAGGGAAGGACCGGCCGGCTGGACCTCAACGGCCCGTTCCTGGCGGTGGACATCCAGGGCAAGCGGCGGGGCGAGGTCTATACGAAGCGCTACTTCCCGGGGGACGCGGCCTTCAGCCCCGACGGCAGGACGCTCTACCTCGCCGGCTATCACTACTTCTATCACGGCCCCAAGGGGGCGTGGCACCGCTGGTCGGAGTACCTGCACGGGGTCGCGCGGCTGTCGTTCGCCGCCGCCGGCGGGCCGGTGACGTTCAAGGGCAGGCTGACACTGCAGGGCGCGGGAAGGGACGACGACCGCTTCAGCACGCCCACCTCCGTCGCCTGCGACGCCAAAGGAAACGTCTACGTCGCCGACTACTTCAACGACCGGGTCCAGGTCTTCCGGCCGGACGGGGCGCTGCTGGTGAGCGTCAGGACGCCCAGACCCGCGCTGGTCCGCGTCGACCCCAGCACCGGCGAGATCTACGTCTTCTCGTGGATCCTGCCCGTCCGGAAGATCCTCCAGAACAGGGGCAAGGTCGCCCCGACGCTGACTGTCTTCGGCCCGATCGCCGAGCCCAAACGGAAGGCGGCCTACGCCCTGCCGTTCGTCATGTCCGGGCCCTTCTATTCCGGCTTCCACATGGGGACCGACCGCGACCACTGGGCGGAGGTGGACTTCTGGACGGACCCGGCGACGGTCTGGCTCGGCCGGGGGCTGAGGCAGGGCGACTGGGGCCGGGGCGAGTACGGCACGCCGAACACGAAGACCCGGCGGGCGCGCCCCGCCTGGGCGGCGTCGGCGATCCTGCTGCTGCGGCCGAAGGCCGGCACGCTCGAGGTCGTGCGCGACTTCGGCGCCGAGACGCTCGCGCACCCCGAGGTGGCGGTCCGCTCGCCCGGCGGGCTGATCGTGGACCTGGGCTACAGCGAGCGCCTGGCCGGCAACCGCGTGGCCACGCGCTGGCAAAACCACCGGCAGTCGGAGCGGATCACCCTCCGGGCGGGGCTCACCCGACACCGCCTCAGCCAGCCACGGGGATTTCGGTACATGATCCTCCGCCTGGCCAACCCGCCGCGCCGCCGGGCGGCCGAGGCGGTGCTGGAGGAGGTCTCCGCCCACGAGGCGATCTACCCGGCGCGGCGGCGGGGGAGCTTCCGCTGCTCCGACCCGCTTCTGGGGCGGATCTACGACCTCGGCGCCCGGACGGTGAACCTGTGCATGGAGGACGCCTTCACCGACTGCCCCTGGCGCGAGCGCAGCCAGTGGCTCGGCGACCTCCAGCCGGAGGCCCTGTTCGCCTATTACTGCTTCGGCGCCTACGACCTCGCCCGAAAGGCCGTGCTCGAGTTCGCCGACGGGACCACCGACGAGGGCTGGCTGCCGTGCATCTTCCCCGCCACCCGAAACCGCAACCTCCCCACCTGGGGGATGCGCTTCCCCGTGATCGCCTGGGAATACTACCTTTATACCGGCGACCGCGACGCCCTGCCCGCCCTGCGCGAGGGCGTCCGGCGGCAGATGGCCTGGCTGGGGGGGCACGAGGACCGCCGCGGGCTCGCCGTGGGCCTGCCCGGGTGGTGCTTCGTGGACTGGACCTGCCTGGACGCCGGACACAACGACGGGGCCGTCCAGGGCTGGTACCTCGAGGCCCTCGATGCCGCCGCCAAGCTCGCCCGCGCCGCCGGCGACCACCCCCAGGCCGACCGCTTCGCCCGCCGGGCTCGCCGGCTGCGGGCCACGCTGGCGCGGGTGTACTGGTCCCAGGCCCGCCAGGCGTTCCTGAAGTACCGCCCCGGCAGCCCCATCCGCCCCCCGCAGGCCGACCCCCACCTCATCGGCCAGCACGAGAACTTCCTCTTCCCGCTGCTGAAGGTCGGCACGCCCGCCATGCGGCGGAAGGCCCTCCGGGCGGCGGCCGGGGCCGCCGGATTGTTCCTGCCCGACCTCGGCGACTGCCAGAGCCACCACCGCGCCGGGCAGGGCGGGACCTTCGTCGGCGAGCGCGCCATCCGCATCAACACCCCCTTCTGGAGCTTCTACGCCCTGCTGGCGCTGATGGAAGCCCGGCGGGCCACCGAGGCCCTCGACTACGTGCGGACCTGCTGGGGGCTGATGCTGGAGACCGGCGCGACGAGCTGCTGGGAGATGTGGGACCGGCACTCGTCGCTTTGCCACGGGTGGTCGGCGGCGCCGGCGATGATCCTGCCGGCCTACGTGCTGGGCGTCAGGCCGACGGCGCCGGGGTTCTCCCGCTTCCACGTCCGCCCCCTCCCCGGCGACCTCACCTGGGCCCGCGGGGCCGTGCCCACGCCCCGCGGCGACATCCGCGTCGCCTGGCGGCGCCGCGGCGGAAGCCTCCTCTGCCAGCTCACCGTCCCCCCCGGCACGCGGGCGACGTTCGTCCCGCCCGGCCCGGGCGCGCGGCGGACGCGCCTCGGCCAGGGCCGCCACGAGATGAAGGTGCGCCTTGGCAGCCGCTAAGAACCGCAATTCCGATCTCCGCCAGTCCGGGCGGACAGCGCGGCGGGACCTGCGGCCGCTTAATCCGTGCAATTCGAATTTCGTTCGTGTAATTCGTGTCCAGGAAAGAAGGAGACGGACATGGCAGTGAAGGTCGGGATCTTTGTGGACAGCCTTCGGCTTCCGATCGCCGAGGGCCTGAAGCTGGCCGCCGAGTGGTCCGTGCAGTGCTTCCAGGTGTACCTCACGCGGGGGGAGATGCTCGCGGCGAGCATGCCCGGGCAGGCGCGGGCGGACTTCGCCAAGCGGTACCGGGACCTGGGGCTTCTCCTCAGCGCCACCTGCGGCGACTTCGGGCTGAACTTCGCCGACGCGGAATTGATGAAGGCCAAGGAGCCCCTGCTGACCGCCGCCATCGAGCAGACGGTGGACCTGGGCTCGTCGATCATGACCACCCACATCGGGGCGGTCGGCGACGACCCCGACGGGGCCAAGGCCGAGGCCATGGCCGGCGCCCTCAAGCGCATCGGCGACCGGGCGGCCGACGCCGGCGTGACCCTGGCCACCGAGACCGGGCTGGAAAG
>CAZNSB010000621.1:0-3186 GCA_964575155.1 uncultured Planctomycetaceae bacterium
TCTCTGGAGAAGGCCTATACGGACGTTCCGGCGTTCACCAAGGTCACGAATCCACGATGGCAGAACTTCCTCTCCCTCTTTCGCAGCATTGACACAGGCAACGCCGAGTTCAACATCCCCTCCTTCGACGGCGGCCTTTTCGAGAAGGACGATGAGGTCGACGAACTGCAACTCGGCGATGAACGCACCGAGTTCTTTCGGACGATTGGCCGCTATGACTTTCGCCACGAGGTCAACGTCGACGTGCTCGGTCACCTGTTCGAGCACTCCATCAACGACCTGGAGCGCCTGAAGACCGTCGGCCTTTTCGGCGAGGAAGCGGCCGAAGGTCAGGGCCCCAGGATGGGCAGGTCCGCCCAGCGGAAGCGCGGCGGCATCTACTACACCCCCCCGGAGTTCACGGACCGGATCGTCAACGGCGCCGTTCGCGCGGTCATCGACGAACGCCTCGCCGCCGTCGCCCAGCGCCACGAGGTGGACCCCAAGGCCGCCGAGATGGCCGAGCCCGATCCCGGGCTCGCCCCCTACTGGCACGACTGCTTCGAAGCCTTGCGCGGCATCAAAGTGTGCGACCCTGCGTGCGGCAGCGGGGCCTTCCTCATCCGGGCGTACGAGGAGTTCCACGATTGCTACAGGTACGTCCTCCGCAACTGGGGCTACCACGAGCCCGACCGCGCCGGCGCCCACGAAGACGACGTCCCCGACATCATCCTGCGCGACAACCTCCACGGTGTGGACCTGTCGCTCGAGGCCGCCCAGATCACTCGGCTCGCCCTCTGGATCCGTTCGGCCCGCCCGGACAAGACCCTCGCCGACCTGTCGCGAAACATCGTCTGCGGCAACAGCCTGATCGATGATCCGGCGGCCGATACGGATCATGCCATGGACTGGCGCGAGACGTTTCCCCAGATCTTCGGACGCGAAGAGGCCGGGTTCGATTGCGTCATCGGCAACCCGCCGTGGGAACGCATGAAATTACAGAACCGGGAATTCTTCGCCGATAGCGCTCCACAAGTCCTTACGGCGCCAAGCCCGGCGGAGTCACGAAAACGGGTCTCAGACCTCCAGGAGACAAACCCTGAACTGTACGCCCGCTACCTGGCCGCCAAGGAGGCCGCCGAGAAGGCGCTCGGGCACGTGCGGGCCTGTGGCCGGTTTCCGATGACGGCCAAGGGCGACATCAACACCTACGCCCTCTTCGCCGAACTCGCCCGCGCCATCGTCTCCCCGAACGGCCGCGTGGGGCTGCTGGTGCAGTCCGGCATTGCCACGGACAAGACGACCCGCGCCTTCTTCGCCGACCTGATGAAGTCCAGGAACCTGGCGGCCCTCTACGACTTCGAGAACCGGCGGAAGATCTTTCCTGACGTAGACGGCCGGATGAAGTTCTGCATTCTGCTGTTCGGGGGCTCGGCGGTGAAGTTCCCCCCCACGGACTTCGTCTTTTTCGCCCACCGCATGGAAGACCTGGAGGACAAGGACCGCCATATCCGCCTGACGGGTGCGGATATGAAACTCCTGAACCCCAATACCCGCACGTGCCCGGTTTTCCGGTGGCGGCGCGACGCCGAACTTACCAAGACTATTTACCGCCGCATCCCGATTTTGATTGACCATTCGCGCAAGGAAGGCGGAAACCCCTGGGGCATTGATTTCGGGACGATGTTCCATCAGAGCAAGGATTCTGAATTGTTCCACACGGCCCAGGAATTGGCCAAGAATGGCTTTGGGCGCGACGGAACAGATTGGGAAAAGGGCAAGCAGAAGTTCCTGCCGCTCTATGAAGCCAAGATGGTCCAGGCGTACGACCACCGCGCGGCACGCGTGGTCGTTGATCCCAAGAACTGGTTGCGCCAAGGGCAAACCGAGAAAACCTCGCTGGTTGAACATCAAAACCCGGAGTTCTGTGCCCAACCCCGGTGGTGGGCCAGTGAAAGCGCCATCGAAACCGCCCTCGGCGTACCCAAACCGCCGGCACTTCTCGCGTTTAAGAATGTGACCAGCCCCACAAACCAGCGCACGATGATAGCGGCTTTCATTCCGTCTGTCGGAGTCGTTGACTCGGCCCGCCTGATACGTTTTGAGGACAAGACCAGACCATCTCTCCAATGCTGCCTTCTTGCGAATCTTAATGCCTTTGCTCTTGACTACGTTGCAAGGCAGAAGGTAGGTAACGTGAACCTCAATTTCTTCATAATCGAACAGTTCCCGATGCTGCCGCCCGACGCCTACGACGCCCGGTGCCCGTGGGACAAGCGCCGGACGCTCAGGACCTGGATTTCGGACCGCGTGCTGAAACTCACGTGCACGGCCAACGACATGAAGCCGCTGGCCCGCGCCGCCGGCTTCAAGCCTGCGGTCCATAAGTGGAAGGACCAGGAACGCGAGCAGTTGCAGGCCGAACTCGATGCCGCGTACTTCCTCCTCTACGGCATCGAGCGCGAGGACGCGGAGTACATCCTCTCAACCTTCCAGGGCGTCGGCGCGGTTTCCGAAGGGCTGCTTGACGGCCTGAGCACGGCCCAGCGCGTCCTCGCCGAATACGACCGCCTGCGCGAGCGGGCGGCGAGGTAACATGACAACACGCGCGGTGGGTGCGGAGACCCACCGCGCATCCTGCGCGTGCCCGTAGGGAGACCCCACGTGAAACGTCTGATCGCCGTCCTGGTACTGGTGGGCGTTGGCGGCCCGTTCGCCCCCGCCGCCGAGCGCGTCACCACCATCCGCCTCACCGACGAGGTCCTCGTCCCGGACACGGTCCCCTTCGGCATCAACCTGGGCGGCGACGCGTACTACTCGGGGGCGGCGCTCACGAAACGCCGGGCCCACGAGACCTTCGAGGGCACCACCTACCGCCAGTGCCACTTCGGGCCCGTCAACGACGAGCGCGGCGCCACCACCTGGTTCGGCCTGAACGATGACTGGAAGAAGATGATGCTGGAGGGCGGCCGGTACACCATCCTCTCCGGCCCGTCGCGCGGGACCACCGGCCGCATCAAGGCCATCTCCACCCGTAAGGCCAGGCACAAGGGCAAGATGGAGGAGTTCATGTCCGTCGAGTACGACCGCGAGGTCACGCCCGACGAGCCCAACATGGGCCTCCTCGTCGGGTGCCACCGCCTCCGCGACGGCCAGATGCACACCCTTGACGGCTACTGGTGCTCGAAGCACAACCGCATCGCCATC
>CAZNSB010000622.1:0-3183 GCA_964575155.1 uncultured Planctomycetaceae bacterium
GTTGCTGGGGTCGGCGGGCGTGGAGAAGGTGGTCGAGCTGGACCTGACCGCCGAGGAGCGGGCCGCCTTCAACGGCTCCGTCCAGCACGTCAAGGAGCTCGTCGCGACGGTGGAGAGGATGCTCGTGTAGGACGGGCCCGTCCGCGGCCGCCTGCCCCCAGAGGAGAGCCCGGCGTGAAGAGGATCCGAGTCGCGATCATCGGCCAGGGGCGGAGCGGCTGGGGCATCCACGGGTTGCACATGATGCAGGATGCCCGCCGGTGGCGGATCGTCGCCGCCGTCGATCCGCTGAAGGACCGTCGCCGGCGGGCGGTGGGGGAGTTCGGCTGCGAGGTCTACCCCGACCACCGGCCGCTGCTGCGGCGCAGGGACGTGGACCTGATCGTCAACGCCACCCCCAGCGACCTGCACGTGCCGGTGACGCTGGAGTTCCTTCGGGGCGGCTTCGCCGTCCTCTGCGAGAAGCCGCTGGCCAACCGGGCGGGCGACGTGGACCGGCTGATCGCCGCGGCGAAGAAGGCCGGCAAGCTGCTGGGGGTGTTCCAGCAGAACCGCCTGGCCGGCTCATTCCGGCAGATACGCAAGGTCATCGCCTCGGGCGTGCTGGGGCGGATCGTTCAGGTTTCCATCGCCTCGGCCGGTTTCTCCCGGCGATGGGACTGGCAGACGCTCCGGGCCCGCCACGGCGGCAGCCTGCTGAACACCGGCGCCCACCTGCTCGACCAGGCCCTGCAACTGTTCGGCACCGACGTCCTGCCGGAGGTCACCTGCCACATGGACCGCGCCACCACTCTGGGCGACGCGGAGGACCACGTGCTGGTGACGCTGCGCGGCAAGGGCCGCCCGTTCGTCACGGTCCAGATCACCTCCTGCCGCGCCTACCCTGACGTCAGCTACAAGGTCGACGGCACGCGCGGGGGGCTGGCCGGCGGCGGCACCCACCTGGAGTGGAAGTACTACAAACCCTCCGAGGCGCCGACGCGGAGGCTGACGAGAAAGCCGATCGTCGGCGCGGACGGCAGGCCCGCCTACTGCCGCGAGCAGCTCACGTGGCACACCCGAAGCTGGGATCCGGACAGGGGCAAGGGCCGGCCCGCCTCGCCGACGGTCGAGTTCTACAGGGGTTTCTACAAGGCGCTGACGGCCGGCGCGCCGCTGGCGGTCAAGCCGGAGGAGATCCGCCAGCAGATCGCGGTGATCGAGCAGTGCCAGCGCCAGAACCCGCAGATCTACGGAAAGAGGAGCTGACTCCCCGGGCGGCTTCGGGCCGCCATCGGGCAGGCGGGGCAATGGACACGGACAGGGCATGGCCGGCGAGAGGATCGCACTGATCGACCCGACGGGCGAACTGGAGGCGAGCTTCCGGTCCATGGCGGCCGAGTACGCCGACGCCGGCGAGGACCGCTACCAGGACATCCCCGCGCTGGGGCGGGGGGATTTCCCCGGGTACGTCCGGAAGCTGCAAGGCCACGCCGACGGGATCGACCTGGAGAGCGGCTGGGTGCCGTGGAGCACCTACTGGCTGGTGCGCGATCCGCGGAGAATCCTGGGCGTCAGCCGCCTGCGGCACCGGCTGAACGGCCGGCTCCTGGTGACCGGCGGGCACATCGGCTACGACATCCGCCCCGCCGAGCGCGGGAAGGGCTACGGCACGCGGATCCTGGCGATGACGTTGGAGAAGGCCCGCGCCCGCGCCATCCGCCGGGCGCTTCTGACGTGCCTGGCCGGTAACGCCGCCTCCGCCCGCGTCATCGAGAAGAACGGCGGCGTCCTCCAGGACGTCATCGACTCCGAGGAAATGGGCGGGCCGCTGAAAAGATACTGGATCGACCTATAGGAAGGACCCATGGCCCGGAAACGCACCTACCGCATCGCCGTCGCCCAGCTTCGCGTGGCCGGCGACGATCAGAGGCTGAACCTGTGCGGCATCCTGGAGGCGCTCGATCTGGCCGCCGGCGAGAGAGCCGACTTCCTTCTCACCCCGGAGATGGCCCTGACCGGCTACCACGGGAGGTTCGACAAGGCCCTCCGCGACGAGCTGCTGGCGCATCTGGGCGCCGCGTGCGCCGCCGCCGGGGTGACCGTCATCGCCGGCGCGGGCGACAAGCGCCGCGGGAAGACCTACAACGAGCAGGTCGTCCTCGGCGGCGACGGCTCGGTCGTCGGGCGGCACGCCAAGATGGTGCCAACCACCGGCGACCTGAAGTGGTGCGTCCGCGGCACACGGCTGCGGGTCTTTCGGGACCGCGGGCTGGCCTTCGGCTGCCTCATCTGCAACGACCTGTGGGTGACGCCGGGGTCGGCGCCGACGTGCGACCCCCGGCTGACGCTGAAGCTTTCGCGGCGCGGGGCCAAGGTCGTCTTCCACTCGGTCAACTCCGGGGCCACGCGAAAGTACATCCCCTACCACGAGTCCAACCTGGCCCTCCGGGCCGAGGAAGGCGGGCTCTTCATCGCCACCGCCAACGCCGCCGCCCGCCCCGCCGTCAACTGCGCCACGGGCATCATGGGCCCGGACGGGAAGTGGGTCGTCCGCTGCAACCGCCGCGGCCGGCAGTTCGCCGTCGCCGACGTCCAGGTCACCGCCTGAGCCGGCCGGGGGGTTGGCGAAAACCCCACGCTTGGAGCCGGAATCCGGCAGCCCCCCCGCCGGACGGGCCTTGACCGGCCGCGGGGGGAAGATACGCTCTACCGGCGCCCGAAACGACATCGGACGCGAAAGGACCTGCCAATGAAACCGTTCCGGATCGCAGGCGTGTCCTTCTGGCCGGAGATGTGGAAGCCCCGGAAGAACCTCGACCAGCTCCTCAAGCACATCCGGTGCGCGGCCGAGATGGGCGCCGAGGTCATCGCCGGCTGCGAAGGGAGCCTGGACGGGTACATCACCAGGGACGTCAAGAGACTCAAGATCCGCAGGGAGGACCGGCAGGGCAAGGGCTACGCCCAGCGGCTGGGGCGCTTCCAGGCCCGGCAGCTCGCCCTGGCCGATGAGATCAAGGCCCGGTGCATCCCCGCCGTGCAGGCCGAGGCCGCCGGGCTCGGCGTGTGGCTGTTCGTCAACACGCTGGACCGCCGGCGAGGCAAATCGGTGTACAACACCACCTTCGTGATCGACCCGACCGGCGAGATCGTCGGCAAGTACGACAAGGTCCACGCCGACTTCGAGGTGGTCAACACGCTGGG
>CAZNSB010000623.1:0-3181 GCA_964575155.1 uncultured Planctomycetaceae bacterium
CGGGCAGAAGCAGAACGTGCGGGCGCACAAGTTCGTCTGCCGGGGAACGATTGAGGAGAAGATCGACGCGCTGATCGAGGAGAAGACGCGGCTCGCCCAGGACATCATCGAGGGCGGCGCCGAGAAGATGCTGACCGAGATGAACGACGAGGAGCTGCTTGAGCTGGTGGCGCTGGACGTGGACAAGGCGCGGGTTTGAGCGGCCAGGGACCGGAGAGGACGCGATGAGATACGGATGGCGACGGTATGTGCCCGTTTGGAAGCGACGCATCGCCGCCAAGCGGCAAATGGACAAGCTCCGCAAGAAGGGCAAGGACGTCCGCCCGGTCGAGATCGAGGGCCGGCAGATCGCCCGGACCTTCTGGGGGCAGGCGTGGTGCAAGCACCTCGAGTCGTTCAGCGACTTTGCGAACCGCCTGCCGCGCGGGCGGACGTACGTTCGCAACGGGTCGGTCTGTCACCTGGAGATCGCCAAGGGCGCCGTCCGGGCAATCGTCAGCGGGTCCGAGCTGTACAACGTAACCGTCAAGATCAAGCCCCTGGACGGCGGGAAATGGGGCCGGGTGAAGCAGCGCTGCGCCGGGCAGATCGGCTCGCTCCTGGAGCTGCTCCAGGGCAGGCTCTCCACCAGTGTGATGGAAGTCGTCACCGACCGCGGCGAAGGCCTCTTTCCGCTGCCGAGGGAGATCTCCCTGCACTGCGATTGCCCCGACTGGGCGGTGATGTGCAAGCACGTGGCCGCCGTCCTGTACGGCGTGGGCGCGAGGCTCGACGAAAGACCGGAACTGCTGTTCCTCCTCCGCGGGGTGGACCATGACGAGCTGATCAGCGCCGAAGCCGCCGCCGGAAGCATGCTCAAGCGCGGCGGCCGGCGCAGGAGGATCGCGGCCGAGGACCTCTCGGACGTGTTCGGCATCGAGATATCGCCCGACCGCCCGCGCCCGGCGACCGCGGCAAAGCCCCGAAAGAAGAAGGCGCCCCTCAAGAAGACTGCGGGAAAGCCCGCCGGCGGAAGGACAGTCAAGAGAAAGCACCCCCGCAAGGCGGCGAAGAAGCCGACCGGGAAGAAAGCCGGCGGAGAAGCCAAACGGGTCGCCGCAAAGGCCAAGAAGAGGCCCGGCAGACGCGGGTAGTCAGGGGGACAGATACCAATGGCATTAAGATAAGCGAATGCCGTTGGCTTCTCGGGAGCCTGAAGGGCTCCGATTCATCAGCCCCGGGCAACGCCCGGGGAAGGCAGATCAGGATCGGCGAAGCCCTGCAGGGGCGAGATAACCGCGACTTGAGAGCGTTTTCTGCCGCCCATTCAGGGCTCGCCCACCTGCGAAACGCTTGCCCCCAGGCCGTTGGCCCGGGCTCGCAAATCTCAGCCCTTCGCGCTGCAAAGCCCTATCTTAACACCATTGGGACGCGTCCCCTGTTGTTCGCAATCGCGAGTTTCCCTCGCATTCGCCCCCCGCGGGGCATCAGTACACGCTTTTACACCTCCACTGGCCCTCGTTAACCGACGCAACTGCTTGCTGCACAAGGCCTTGTGAAATATCCGTGGGCGGTCAAATGGTAAAAACGCGCCCGGCCTTCTCGCCGTAAGTCCCTTCCACGCAAGGCCTTCTCGGGTTAAGGGTAAAATCCTTTTTACTAATGGCCGCAGCCGGCAACATTTTGTGTAATCCATTCTCCTGCAAGCGGCTGCGCAAATATCCGCGATCGCGTAAAATCATGCCGTCCCCGGCCGCGGGCCGCGGCCGGCCCCATCGTCCCGCCAGGCCGGCCAACGCGCTGTCCCCCCATATATTACATTAGTGCCGTCAATCGCCCCCGCCGCGACCTCCCCGCCATATGGACTGCGGCGGCCCCCCCGCCGCTTTGGTGCTTTTCTGGTCGACTTCCGCCATCTCGTAGGGCATGCTGGTCGCACGCCCAATGCACCCGGAGGAGGGGCCGCACTGTTCCGTCGACAAGAAACACCGTGGCGATCCGTGGCCCACGCATTAAAGTGCACAGATGGACACGCGCACAAGAACGGCGGGAGGCCCGGCGGGCCGAAAAAGGACGAAAAATGGGATGATGTCCCCGAAGGAGATCGATAGAAGCCCCAAAAAGGTTCCTGACCCCTTTTGTTCCCCTCTACCACGTCCGAAACCGCTACTACCACCCCACCCTCGGCCGCTGGCTCGTCCGCGACTTCGAGGGGTATGTGGATGGTATGAACCTGTATGAGTACGTCCGAAGCGCGCCAACCGGCTACGTGGATCCGATGGGTTTGGTGGCGGGCCGTGAGTACTTAGGAGACATCGGAACGTTCAAGCGAAGGTCCCACAAAGAGTTCTGGGGCGGACTTAAGGAACTGGCGGCGATGGCAAACCAGGGGCAGGGACATCCGCCGATAGAGAATTCGATCCTACGGTCCTTCGTCAAGCTGCAACTTGGGATACTGGGCGACAAGTGGAAGGAGGATGCAGCAGCCGTGGGGTTGCTGACGATGGCCCGAGTATTCGACCCGGGGATACACACCGATGCCAGGAACTTGTTTATCTATACGTGCAAGTGCGGATATATCGATGTGGGGCATTTCTTTCAGAATGCTTTTACCGCCCGAGCGATGAGGTTACGCTTGAAGCAATTGACGCGCCTAGATCTGCCCGGGCTGGCGCGCGGGATCACCTACCATGCGAGCCGTGGAATGGAAGTGACGCAACTCGTAATGGGCACGGTGGTGCGGGTACTGAACCGCGGCCGTCCCAAGGAGACGCAGTACCGGGCGGGGTGGGGGTACAGCGCTTACACGATGGAAGACCTTCCGTCCAATTGGTACGGCGCGGGCTTCGGCAGCAGAATCAGGACCTACGAGTCGATCTTGATGGGCAGGGGAACCCCCAAGGCGGAAGACAGAGAGATGGCTAGAATGTACCGGATAGTACGTGCCATTCTGCCTCTGAGACTGCTGATAGGCCGCGTCACACCGCACGGCGCGCGGATGGTGAGGGCGGCGGCCGAGATGAAGGAGGGCATAACTGACAGTTTCGTGGCGTTCCTCCGTGACTGCGGCGCCGTGCCTCTGACGACCGGGAAGGGCAAGCTTATCAAGATGGCAAACGGGCAACCCGTCAAGAAACTCCTTGAGGGGGACATCGCGAAGTACGAGGATACGGTGGCCAAGTACCTGCCTTTCCAGTGGCGG
>CAZNSB010000624.1:0-3181 GCA_964575155.1 uncultured Planctomycetaceae bacterium
GTGATGTCCGGGCAGTTCCTCGTCGGCGACGGCGAGCGGCCGCTGGCGGGCGAGCTGCTGGACCGGCCGGGCGGGGAGATCCTGCGGGGGCGGGCGGACGCCCTGGCGGAGTTGAGGGAGGTGCTTCTGGGGCGGCGTGTGGCCAAGACGGCCAGCCAGCGGCGGGCGCCGGAGGTCCGCATCGACGAGGAGGAGTTCGCCAGGCGGGTGGCGCTGCTGCGCCCCAACGCCGAGCAGATCGCGCGCGTGGCGAACGTCCACTACCGCAACCTGCGGGGGCGCTCGGAGGCCATGTTCAAGGAAGAGCTGCTGGGGAGGATCGACGGCCTCAAGGGCCGGGCCGATTTCTTCGGTGAGCCCGTGCTGACGGTGCTGGATCGCATGCGCGAGTTCTGGGCCTTCAAGGGCGCCTATTTCCTGAGCTACTCTCCGGGGACGGAAGACCTCTCCCTGGTGACCGTGAGCCTGCGCCCGCCCGGGCGGAGCCGACCCGTCGGGCTGCCGGGAAAGAAGATCGGGCGGATCCCCGGGAGCTACCGGCTGGAGGACCCGCTCCCGCTGCTGTTTGACCGGGCGGCGGGCGAGTCCCCTATCGGCAACTGGGCGAAGCGGCTGATCGAGATATTCCAGGGCGAGGCCAAAGACCCCGAGCTGGACGTGCCGGCCGGGCAGCATTACTTCGTCGTCGCCGTGCCCTTCGCCGACCAGGTGTACGCGTTCCTCTTCGCGGTCCGCGACGAGAACGGGCTCAGCCCGCTGTGCCCCGTGGACAAGGAGGTCATCAGCCACCTCGATCAGGAGTCCATGCTGGCGACCTGCACGGAGGTGGTGCACAAGTTCGCCGACGTGAGGAGCTTCGCCGAGCTGCGCGAGCGGGCGTGGCGGGAGTTCTCGGCGCTGGCCTCCCACCGGATCGGCAACGAGGTCCACGCCTTCGGCACGCTGCTGGACGTTCTGGCCGGCGAGCTGGACGGCGCGCCCCCATGGGCCGGCAGGTGGGGAGAGAACCTCACCGTCATGCAGTCCTGCGTCGGCTCGGCGAAGGCCATGCTCAAGGAGCTGCGCGACCTGACGGCGGAGGTGGCGCCCCGGCCGACCCGGACCGACCTGGCGGCCCTGATCAGACAGGCGGCCCTGGGCGTGCTCCCCCGGCCGGAGCAGCTCGCCCTGGAAGGCGAGACGAAGGACGCCTGGGTGTCCGTGGACCGGCAACTGATGGGACAGGCCTTCCGGGAGCTGACGTTCAACTCGCTGCGGGCGGCGGGCGAGGACGTCCAACTGACCGTCCGCCTGGCCCGGGAGCCCGAGGCGAAGGGCTGGCTGGGCATCACCTTCGCGGACAACGGGCCGGGGATACGCCAGGACCGGCTGGAGGAAGTCTTCAAGCCGTTCGTGACCCTCAGACGCGAAGGGAGCGGGCTGGGCCTGGCCACGGTCCGCCGCATCATCGAGGCCCACGGCGGGACGGTCTCGGCCAGGGCCGCCGACGCCGGGGCCCTGTTCGTCATCCGCCTGCGGCTGGAAAAGGAAGCGAAATGACGGCTCCAGGCCAGCGGCCGTACCGGGTCCTCATCGTGGACGACCTCCCGCACGAGCGGATCGCCATCCGAGCGGCGATCGAGGAGGCGGTCGCCGGGTGCGAGTTCGCCGAAGCCGACGGCGTCGCCGCGGCGGAGCGCATCCTCCGGGAGGAGGCGTTTCCGTTCGACCTGGCGGTGATCGACCTGAGGCTGGTGGACGACGCCGAAGGGCTGACCGTGCTGGACATCATCAAGCAGGCCCCCCGTCGGCACTCGCAGACGCGGGTGATCATCCTGACGGCCTTCCCCAGCGTGGAGACGGCCTGCGGGGCGTACGAGGCGGGGGCCAGCACCTACCTGGACAAGCGCGACGCCGACTCCACCAGGAAACTCCAGGAAAAGGCCCGCCAGCTCCTGGAGCTCCGCGACCTCCGCCGCAGCGTCCGCCGACAGTACGAGTCGCAGCAGGCCGCCGAAGCCGCCCTCCGCGACAACCGGGACGAATGGACGCGGACCTACGGCGGGAAGTTCGTCCTCGTCCGCGCCGGCCGGGTCCTGCTGGCACGCGACCACCCCCACGACCTCCTGGAGGCGCTCGAAGAATACGGCGCCCGGGAACGATCGGAAATGGGCATCGTCGAGGTCCCCCAACGGAAGGAAACCGATGCCGAGGGCTAAGGGGTTCTTCAGGAAGGCATCGGGCCGTCCCCCCGCCCCGGCCGCCGAGGGCGCCGTCCGCACCCGGGTCGCCTTCCTCTCGACGCGCCAGCACTGCCAGGTCACGTTCCTGATCGACACGGGCTCGCCGCACACGGTGCTTTTCGACACGGACTTTCTGGCGGCCATCGCCGCGCAGGGATACCCCGGCAGCGCCCGCGCCGCCTCGGAAATCGTCCACTGGATTGGCTGGCAGAAGCATCTCTTCGAACGCCAGGGCCCCATGCTCCAGGCCGCCGGACGCACCCCGCCCGTGTACCTGATGAAGCAGTCCGTCATTCTCTTCGGGCGCAGCCGGCGGGGCGCGGGGCACTTCGGGCCCGTCCGCGGCGCCTTCAGCGCGGGCTTCCTCGACCTCACCGAGCGCGGGTGCGGGCACCCCTCCCTCCTCGGGCGGGACATCCTCAACCAGATCAAGAGCTTCAAGTGGCGCTGGCCCCGGGAGATCGCGCTGAGGCTGTAGCCGCCCGGCCGGCGCTTCCGCGGAAAGCCCCCGCCGCACACCGCCGCGATACGCCGGCTCACTCCGGGCGCGGGCCCTGGGCCCGGCCGGGCTCGAGAAGGCGGATCCCCTCGGCCGTGGCCCGGAGCGTCCGCGTCCAGGTCAGTTGACTCACCCGGAGTCGGGCGGCGGAGGCCACCGCGCCGGGGACGCTGAAGGCCACCCGCAGCGTCCACCGTCGCGGCCGGGCGGGCGGCGGCAGCCGGTACGCGTGCGTGACCTCCAGCCGATCCGGGCCCCCGGCGGCATCGTAGATCGGCTCCCAGCGGTCGCCGGCGTCGCCCCAACAGACCCGCACCGACCGCACCAGCGGCCCCCGCACGCGCGGCGAAAGGACCACGCGGAGACGGTTCGCCGGCCCGCCGGGCTCGCCCGGGAGGACCCTCGCCGCCGGTCGGAGAACCTCCTCCACCCGCAGCGCCCGAAACACGGCGTCGTACTC
>CAZNSB010000625.1:0-3178 GCA_964575155.1 uncultured Planctomycetaceae bacterium
AAACAACAACCGGGCCTCGCAATCACCGCCCAAACTGTTGAAGATGGGTCAAAGGTCTTCTGAATCTCGGCCCGCCCGAAGCGGCTGAGCAGGCGTTTCAGGCGGCGGTGTCTCGGGTCGCTCCGGGCCACCCAGTGCGGATCGTTGAGCCGCACTACGTAGTACTCGAAGCTGCGGCCCTGGACCAGCCGCGACGACAGCGTGATACCGCAGTCCAGCAGTTCGTGTCTGCCCGTCCGCATGACTTCATGGCACATGGAGAGGAACTGCCGGGCCGGGCGGAGGGAGCCGCCCTTCAGGCTGATCCAGAATGGACGCGATGGACGCGTCGATCTGCGAGGGGTCGAATCCGGCGCGGCCCAGCTCCAGCATGGCCCCGGCCACCTGGGCGGCCGTGTAGGACGTGGTCCGCCCGAGCATCTTCGCCTTCTCATTCAGCAGCTCGAACTGCTTGCCGGTCGCCCCGGTGACCGCCTGGACCGCCCGCATCTGGTCGTCGAACCCCGCGAACACACGCGTGGACAGGGCGATCGGCGTCGCCAGCATCGCCCCCAGGCCGGCCAGCCTCCGCCCGATGGCGCTGATGCGATTGCCGAATGCCTTGACGCGCCCCTCGGCCCGTCGCAGCCCGCGGACGAGCTTGCTGTCGTCGGCGAAGAGCTCGACGAAGGCCCGGCCGGCTCGGATGGCCCCTGGTACAGGCATCTCCACATTCACCTTGCGGACCGCGTGGCGTTGTACTTCCAACGACGTTGGCTACAATTGCGATTCATGGAACGGCCGGTTCATGCTCCGAAAAGGGAATACCTCATTCGCCGCACCGACGGCGAGTGGTTTGACCTTGACCACACCCGCTTTGCTGAAGTCCTTCGTCCTACCTCTCTCCCATCGAAGCCAGTTCCCGGATGGGGAGATCATCGAATCCGCGTCAAAGGCTTCGAGGTCTCGTTCTCCTACGAAGATCCCGGCATCCAGGTAGTGTTCGAGGGCAGCATGTCGGAAGAAGACGCGGATCGCATCACGCAGGAAGTGCTTGCCAACATCGTGCAGGCGACGGGCCAACAGGGGAAAGTCATACCCCTATAGACCCAGGCTTCGCATCCCACGTCTTCTCGCCGTTTTCAGCGCGAGACCTCGGCGGTGCCGTTGGCGATGCCCGCGCGGATGAACACCGTCTGGGCGGCCGCCCAGACGGCCGCCAGCAGCGCCACGCCGTCGATCTGCCCGTCGGCCCATGCGACCACCGCCCCAAGCAGGCCGATGGCTGCGGTAATGTAGGTCTTCTTGCCCTTGAGGAACTCCCGGATTCGCTTCATGTCGGACTCCTTTCCGTGGTCACCCGGCTTCGCTGCGCTACGCCGCGATGCTCCGAGGGCGATTGCCCTCGGGTCAGCCAGAGCTACATCCACAGCGTGCCCCAGAAATTCTATGAGTCCATCCAGGCGGGCGTGCCCGTGCTGGCCAGCGATTTCGCCGAGATGCGCCGGCTGGTGGAGGCCCACCAGATCGGCGGCTGCGCGCCGCCGTTGGACGCTCAGGCCATCGCCGATGCGGTCCTGGAGCTGACCTCCGGCGCGGTGTCGGCAGAGGAATGGAAGAGGCGGTGCAAGCGGGCGGCCGACGCGCTCACGTGGGAAGAAGAGGTCCGGCAGCTCCTGGACGCCGTCGAGCACGCCATCCGCAGGCCGCGGCATTCCCGGCAACCGTGAGGGACCGGGGGGAAAACGCCCCAGCTACCTGCTCTTGCCCCCCGCCGCAGCCGCCAGCCAACGGACAGAAAGGGGGCCCTTCGCCAGAGAGCGTACCAGGGCCTCGCTCCTTTGCCTCCTGTCCCGGCAAGAACACAGAGGAGGGACAAGGCCCCGGTGCGCTCTTCGGCGGAGACCCGAAGAGGGCCCCCGACCCCTCTTGCCTCAGGCGGCCGGACCACACCCACACGACAGCGGGCACCGGGGGTGCCTGGCATCCCCGATGCCCGCTGTCGAGTCAGGACCAGATTGCCCACGCCTCAGGCAGACGGCGTGTTTCCAGCCAGCGAACCGTCACTTGCCCGGGCCCACCGAGATCGGCGAGGTCGTCATCGCGCCCACCCGCTGGGCAGACATCAGGCCGCCCGACCGCGTCGGGAGCGGCGTGGCCGCGCGGAGGAGGCCGTGCGGCCCCGGTCCGACCAGGATCGCGCCGCAGACGCCGGCGCCCACGCCCGGACCGGTCTTCGCCTGGCGGACGACCAGGCCCTTGCCCGCCGGCTTGCCGCCGAGCTTTGCCGTTCCGGCCTGGGCGGCCTTGGCGAGCTTCACCGCGCCGTACTTGACCTTCAGCGCGGCGGTCGGCCGGCGGCGACTCGATCCTCCCGCCGAAGCTGTCGCCGGGAGGTCCAATCGGCCGATAAGCTTATGGCAAGCCGCCGAGACTGCCCGTCGGCCGGAGGCCGGAGCCCGACATGATCAACCAACTGCTGGCCAGGATCGAAAGCAACCACGCCCTGATCGGGGTGATCGGGCTGGGGTACGTCGGCCTGCCGCTGGTCCGCGAGTTCACTCGCGGCGGGGCGCGGGTGATCGGATTCGACGTGGACCGGGCGAAGGTCAAGGCCCTGACGGCCGGGCGGAGCTACATCGAGCACATCCCCGCCCAGGCGGTCAGGGAGATGCTCCGCTCCGGGCAGTTCGAGGCCACGACCGATTTCGATCGCCTCCGAGAGCTCGACTGCATCCTCATCTGCGTGCCCACCCCGCTGACCCGGATGCGCGAGCCCGACATGACCTTCGTCGAGGCCACCGCCCGCCAGATCGCCCGCCGCCTGCGGAAGGGACAACTGGTGGTCCTGGAATCCACCACGTATCCCGGAACGACCCGCGAGGTCATGCTGCCGATCCTGGCGGCCTCCGGCCTGAAGGTCGGTAGGGACTTCTTCCTGGCGTTCAGCCCGGAGCGCGAGGACCCCGGGCGAAAGGACTACACCACCCGGACCATCCCCAAGGTCGTCGGCGGGCACGACCCCAGCTCGCTGAAGGCGGCGGCCGCCTGCTACCGCATCGCCATCGACACCGTCGTGTCCGTCTCGAGCTGCGAGGCGGCCGCGGCCTGCAAGATCCTCGAGAACACCTACCGCTGCGTGAACATCGCCCTGGTCAACGAGCTGAACGTGCTCCTCGACCGCATGGGCATCGACGTC
>CAZNSB010000626.1:0-3177 GCA_964575155.1 uncultured Planctomycetaceae bacterium
GGTGGCGGCGTAGGCCCGCGCCCGGCAGCCGCCGCAGATCGTCTTGTACTCGCAGCAGCCGCACTTGCCCGTCAGCAGGTCGTAGTCGCGGAGGCGCTGGAGCATCTCGGAGGATTCCCAGATCTCCCCGAGGTCCGTCCGGCGGACGTTGCCGCAGGAGATCGGCAGGTACCCGCAGGGAAAGACGTTGCCGGTGTGCCCGACGAAGAGGATGCCGACCCCGGCCAGACAGCCCCGCCCGCGCAGCCCGGCACGCACGCCGGCGGCCCCGAAGGCCCCCTCGTGGCGGGAAAGCCACTGCGTCGCCACGCGGTAGTACTGCGGGGCGCAGGTGGCCTTCAGCTCGATCGGGCCTGCGGCCTGCCGGCGGCAGACCCATTCCAGGGCCTCCTCGACCTGTCGCGGGGAGAGCTGGGCGCTGGCCGACAGCTCCATCCCGCACCCGACGGGCACCAGCACGAACAGGTGCAGGGCGCCGGCCCCGAGCGAGCGGGCCAGTTCGTACAGCTCATCGAGCTGGCGGAAGCTTGGCGGGGTGAGGGTGGAGTTGATCTGCACGGCCGCTCCTGCGGCGCGGAGGCGGCGGACTCCCGCCACGGCCGCGGCGAAGGCCCCCGCCGACCCGCGAAGCCCGTCGTGCGTCTCCGCCTCGGCGCCGTCGAGGCTGACGGCGACGCGGCGGAAGCCGGCCGCGGCGATACGACCGGCCAGCGCCGCGTCGATCAGCGTGCCGTTGGTCGCCAGGGCGGTGGGCAATTCCCTTTCGCGGGCGTGGGCGGCGAGCGTCTCCCAGTCGCGTCGGAGCAGGGGCTCGCCGCCGGAGAAGACGAAGATCGGGCGCCCCAGCCCCGCCGTCGAGTCGATCAGCCCAAGCGCCTCGTCCGTGCTCAGCTCGCCGCCCGCCTCGCCGACGTCCACCCGCCGGCAGTGCGCGCAGCTCAAGTTGCACCGCCCCGTCGACTCCCAGAACAGCAGCCGAAGCCCGCTCCGCTGGCGCTCGTTCTCGTTTGCCGATTTCATTGGCTTCTCGACTGCGGATTCAAAGCCACCGAGCAGTTGCGGCGCTGTTATCCCGCCCTAATCCGGAATCTGCAATCCGCAATCCGCAATTTCTGCATCGGTGAGGTAGCAGCTCGGGTCGGGCGCCCAGCGGTCGCCGGAGGCGGCCTGGGCCCGGGCGCGGAGGTTGCCGTTGCAGGCGTCCAGCCAGCGGCAGCGGGCGCATCGGCCGGTGACCGGGCGCGGGCGGGCGCGGAGCATGTTCAGCAACTCGTTGGACTCGTCGTTCCAGACCTCGCCAAAAGGGCGCTCGCGGACGTTGCCGAGCACCCACCCGGTGGAGAACGGGTCGGGCAGGACCTCGCCGTCGGGGCGGATGCACGCCAGGCGGACCCCTGAGGCGTTGCCGCCGCTGATCCGCAGCAGCCTCAGGGCCTCCGCCGCCCGCGCGGGGTCCTCTCGCAGGAGGCGGCGGACGACGTAGGGCCCGTCGGCGTGGTTGTCCACGGTGAGGACCTCGACGGCCGGGCCCTCGGCGTGGAGGCTGGCGGTCCGGTCCATGATCCGGTCGAGCGCATCGCGGCGCTGGGCGTGCGAGAGGTCGTCGCGGCGGAGCAGGCTTCCCCGGCCGGTGTAGACGAGGTGGTAGAAGCAGGCGCGTGGGATGTCGCGGGCGCCGATGAGGTCGAAGACGCCGTCGAGGTCGGCGGCGTTGTGGCGGGTCAGCGTCATGCGCAGGCCGACCTTGATGCCGGCGTCGCGGCAGCGCTCCAGCCCGGCCAAAGCTGCCTCGAACGCGCCGTCGGCTCCGCGGAAGCCGTCGTGGGTTTCCTTCAGCCCGTCGATGCTGACGCCGACGTAGGCGCACCCGGCCTCGGCCAGGCGGCGGGCGAGTGGCGGCGTGATCAGCGTCCCGTTGGTGGAGACCGCGGCCCGGATGCCGAGCGCGTCGGCTCGGGCGATCAATTCGGGCAGGTCGGCCCGGATGAGCGGCTCGCCGCCGGAGAAGAGTACCACGGGCGCGCCGGCGGCGGCGAGGTCTTCCAGGAGGCCCCCGGCCTCGGCGCCGGTCAGCTCGCCGGCGCCGCCCTCGGCCGTCGAGTCGCTGTAGCAGTGGGCGCACCGAAGGTTGCACCGGGCCGTGCAGTTGTACACGACCACCGGCCCGCCGGCCCGCCGGCCGTAACGCAAGCCGTGCGAAGGTAAAGCCTTGCCGCAGTACAGTGTCGAGATCGAGATCATCGCGCCGTCCGCAGAACAGCCATGACGCTCCCATTCAACCTGCCGCCATTATAGCCTCCCCGCCGCCCGGGCCCCGGAGGCTTTTGCAAACTCCCCGACTCGGCTATTGCCCTCGCCCCGGCCTGGTGATATCGTCAGCAGCCTGGGCGGCGTCGTCGCAGGGACGCCCGCCAACCGGAAAACCCCAACTGTCCGACAGCGCTGCGGGAGGTCAAGGCCATGGCATCAGAGGCATTTCCCGGCATCGGCAGGATCCCCTACGACCCCAAGAGCAAGGAGCCCCTGACCTTCAAGCACTACAACGCCGAGGAGGTCGTCGAGGGCAAGACCATGGCCGAGCACCTGCGGTTTTCCGTGGCCTACTGGCACGCCTTCCGCAACGCCTGCGCCGACCAGTTCGGGGTGGGCACCCGGCTGATGCCGTGGGACGACGGCTCCGACACAGTCGCCAACGCCGTCAACCGCGTCAAGGCGGCCTTCGAGTTCTTCGGCAAGCTCGGCGTGGGGTTCTACTGCTTCCACGACCGCGACGTCGCGCCCGAGGCCGACACGCTCAAACAGACCAACAAGAACCTCGACGAGGTCGTCAAGGTCCTCAAGGACGAGCAGGAGCGGACCGGGGTCAAGCAACTCTGGGGCACGGCCTGCCTGTTCGCGCACCCGCGGTACATGCACGGGGCCGCCACCAGCTGCAACGCCGACGCCTTCGCCTTCGCCGCTGCACAGGTCGCCAAGGCCATCGAGGTCACCAAGACACTCGGCGGGGCCGGGTACGTCTTCTGGGGCGGGCGCGAAGGCTACAAGAGCCTGCTGAACACCGACCTCGGCCGGGAACTCGACCATCTGGGGCGGTTCCTCCACATGGCCGTGGACTACAAGAGGCAGATCGGCTTCGACGGGCAGTTCTACATCGAGCCCAAGCCCAAGGAGCCCACC
>CAZNSB010000627.1:0-3171 GCA_964575155.1 uncultured Planctomycetaceae bacterium
GGCGCGTTGTGTCGCGGCGCGTCATGATCATGCGGATCAGCAGGACCAGGGTGATGACCTCCACCACCACCTGGGGGAAGGCGAGGTCCGGCGCCCCCAGCAGCAGGTCGACCACGCAGAGGGCGAACCCGGCCGCCCCTATGGCGATGACCGCGCTGAGCAGGTCGCGGCTCTCGACCGCAATCAGGCCCGCAATCAGCATGAACCCGATCAGCAACAGGATGAACAGGTCGATCGTCATGGTCTTATGTTTCCGGTGATCAACAGGTAGATCAGGGTGACCGCCAGTCCGACGACGCACCAGGCCACGTACAGGCTCACCAGCCCCGTGTGCTGGCTGCGAAGGACCCCGACGACGCCCCCGCCGTATCGTCCCAGCCAGCGGTACAGGTCCATCGCCCCGCGCTCTCCGTGTTTCATCAGCGCCCCCAGAAGGGGCATTTGGCGGATCGTCTCGTAGAAGCCCGTGCCGGGCACGCGGACGCGGTCGTCGCCGATGAAGATCTCGCCGGCGACGAAGGGGCGGACCACCCGCACCCGCTTCAGCGCGAAGACGCCCAGCAGGGCCAGCCCGCCGCCGACGCCGATGAGGACCAGCCCGGTGGCGACCGAGGGCCCCCACAGGCCCACCTCGCCGGCGGTGGTCATCCGCCCGCCGGAAGAGGCCAGGGCCCCGGCGGCGTCGAGCCCGGCGGCCTGGACGGCCGGCACCAGGGCGGTGTTGACGATCAGTTGCGGGTAGAGCCCCAGTGTGACGCACGCGGCGGCCAGCACGACCATGGGCGCCGCCATCCAGAAGTTCTCCCCTTCGGCGCCGCCGGGCCTCGGGGCCCCGACCGGCGGGCGACCCAGAAAGGCCGAATAAATGACCTTCACGAAACTCGCCAGCGTCAGGGCGCTGCCGAACACCGCCGCCACCAGCACCACCATCCCCAGGCCGTGGCTCCTGATGTTCAGGGCGCCCTGGTACACCATCCACTTGCTCACGAAGCCGTTGAACGGCGGCACCCCGGAAATGGCCAGGGCCGCGATCGCCCCGCAGACAAAGGTGACCGGCAGGCGGCGGGCCAGCCCGCCCATGTCCTCGATCTCATCGGTTCCGGCGGCCCGGCCGACGGCGCCGCTCATGAGGAACAACGTGGACTTGTAGATGGCGTTGTTGAGCATGTGGAACAGCCCGCCGATGATCCCCACGGCGGTGCCCGTGGCGATGCCCAGGACCATGTACCCGACCTGGCTGACGGCGTGGAAGGCAAGCAGCTTCTTCAGGTTGTGCTGCATCATGGCCATGAAAACCGCCGCCAGGATGGTGACGGCGCCGACGATCATGAGGATCACCTGGAAGGTCCAGTCGGGGCGGAAGACGTCCAGGGCCACGCGGGCGAGCAGATAGATGCCGAGCAGCTTGTCCACGGCAGCGGGCAGATAGGCCATCACCGGCGCGGGCGCGTCGGCGGCGGCGGCGGGGATCCAGCTATGCAGGGGGATGGCGCCGGCCTTGGCGAGGGCGGCGACGATGAGGAGGGCGTAGATGGCATACCCGATCCAGCCCGCGCCCCCGGCGGCGAGCGTGCCCAGCCGCAGCGGCGCCGCGTCGGCCCTCAGGCCGAGCTGGTGAAGCTGCTGGCCCGCCCCGGCGGGCAGGGCGAACATCAGCCCGACGGCCAGCAGGAGGCAGGCGTCCGCGAAGCCCAGCATGCCGTACGTCTTCGCCGCCCCCCGCTCGCAGCCGCTCTTGCCCTGGTTCAGCATCAGGAACAGCGACAGCGTCACCAGCTCCCAGCCCACCAGCAGGACGAAGAAGCTGCCCGCCCACCCCACGAGGCACGCGCCGGCCAGCGTCCAGATGAGGTAGGCGTAGTACTTCCCTTCCCAGTACTCCCCGGCCATGTACCGGAACGAGTACACGGCGATCAGCAAGGTAAAGGCGCCCGCGCCGATGACGACCAGGCTGCCGAGGAAGGTGGCGGAGAACTGGACGTTCAGCGCCACGCCGGGGGCCAGGGGCAGGGCGAGCAGGCGGTCGTAGTCCGCGGGGACGTCTCCGGCCATCAGGACACCGAAGAGGACCACCCACGCGCCGGCGGCGAGGGCGAGGACGCGTCCGATCATGGCCCCGGCTCGGGAGAAGAGGTACGCGGCGGCGCCGAAGGCCAGGACCACCAGGATGGAACGCGCTACCGGATCGCTGAATAGTTCGCCCATTCGGACCTCTCGGTCTTGCGTTTTCGGCGGCGTGCCCGGCGCGCTGCCGGAAGGCCGCCGTCGACTCGAAACTCACACTCGCCGGCAGGGCCCGCCCGCCGGCGGGGGCCGGGCCTGGCCGCAGCCTCTATGCCTGTTTGCGGATGCGCTCGGTCTTGGCCTGGCTCAGCCGGACCAGCTCGGCAAAATCGTACATCCTCCTGCCGGTGGAGGCGTCCACGGCGGTGCACATCCGCTCGGTGCACGAATAGCACGGGTCGACGCTGGCCAGGGTGATCGCCACGTCGGCGATGTCTCCGCCGATGCAGGAGGCCTTGAACGTGGGCACGTTGTTGAAGCTGGGGGCGCGGATCTTGTGCCGGACCGGATAGTTGGACCCGTCGGAGCGGACGTAATGGAAGGTCTCGCCCCGCGGCGCCTCGACGTGCCCGACGGCCTCGCCCGGGGGAATGTGCTCGACCTTCGCGTCGATCTCGCCGCCGGGAATGTCCTTCACCGCCTGCCGGATGATCTTCGTCGCCTCCAGCGTCTCCAGCAGCCGGACCGCCGCCTTGGCAAAGACGTCCCCTTCCTTGAGGCAAATGACGTCCCAGTCCAGGCGGTCGTAGGCGGCGTAGGGGTCGTCTCGGCGGACGTCGGCGGGGAGGTTGGATCCCCGGCTGGTGGGCCCGCAGGCGCCGTAGGCGCGGGCGTCTTCCTCCGTCAGCACCCCGACCTTCTTCAGCCGGGCGTGAAGCACCGGGTCGTCGAGCACCGCCTTGGTGAGCATCTCGATCGGGCCGTAGGCCTCCTCGCAGATGCGGTGGATCTCCCGGAGCTGCTCGTCGGTCATGTCTCGGCGGACGCCGCCGATCTTGCAGTTGGCGTAGTTGACTCGGCTGCCGGTGGCGACCTCGAGGGCCTCGAGGATGGGCTCGCGGTACTTCCAGGCCCACATGAAGACGGTGTTGTAGCCCAGGAAGTGCC
>CAZNSB010000628.1:0-3169 GCA_964575155.1 uncultured Planctomycetaceae bacterium
GTCTCAGGCCCCAGGCCGGAGGACTCCTCTGTCCGGGCACCCGTCCCTGGAGAGATACTCCGCGCCGGCGCCGTCCGGCACGTTACGCAAGCTGTTCGGTAAGCAGGTCCACCAGTTGCCTGACGGGCATGGTCTTGGGTCCGGCAGGCGTCATCCAGCGGACGGTGGCGGCCTTTTTCTTGAGCATCCTCTCCACCCTCTGGACGGCGAGGACGACGGAGGAATGGTTCTTGCCCATGAACCGCCCGATCTCGGGGAAGCTCATTCGGGTGTGTCGTCGGGCGAGGAACATGGCGACGGCTCGGGCCAGGCTGACGGCGTGGGTCCGTCGGGTGGAGTGGATGTCCGCGGGGGTGATGCCGAAGAAGGCGCTGACGACGGTCTCGATGTCGCCGAGCGTGACGGCGCTGTCGGTCTGAACGAGGAAGTCGGCCAGGGCGTCTCGGGCCAGTTGCAGCGAGACCGGCTCATGGGCCAGTTCGGCCAGAGCGGCCAGTTTCAGGAGGGCCCCCTCCAGCTCCCGGACGCTGCCGCGAATGTGCAAGGCGATGTACTCCAGGACGTCCGTTCTCGCCGACAGCTTCAGCCGGACCGAAACCTGCTGCAAAATCTTCACCCGGGTGGCGCGGTCGGGAGGGTCGATGCGGACCACCATGCCGGAGAGAAACCGGCTGACGAGCTGTTCGGTGAGCTGTCCCAGCATGCGCGGGTGGGCGTCGGAGGCCATGACCACCCGCTTGCGGGCGGCGTCGATGGTGTTGAAGGTGTGCAGGAACTCCTCCTGGGTGGCCTTCTTGGCGGCGAGAAAGTGGACGTCGTCGATGGCCAGGATGTCCAGCCGGCGGTACACCTTGCGGAACTGGTCCACGTGCTTGCCGCGGATGGCCTCGATAAAGTCGTTGGTGAACTGCTCGGCGGTGAGGTACTTCCACGTCGGGGGAGGGCGTTTGCCGTCGACGGCGTTGCAGATCCCCTGGAGCAGGTGCGTCTTCCCGACCCCGCACGGGCCGTGGATGAACAGCGGGTTGAACGGGGCGGTGCCGCTCTTGGCCACTTCGGCGGCGGCCGAATACGCCAGGCGGTTGGCGGGCCCGACCACGAAGTCCGACAGCCGGTGCCGCAGCCGAGATGCCCGCCGCCGCGCCGGTGGCGACGCCCCCGCCGTGCCGCGGGCCACCAGACGCGCCTGGGCGTCCAGTTGCCGCCGGCGCAGGCGCCCGGTGAGTTCCGGATCCACGCTGATGGTCAGGCTGGGATGCTGCCCGGTGACCTCGTTGGCGGCGGCGGCCAGCTCCTCATGGAAGTGCCGCTCGATCCACCCGGCGATGAAGGGATTGGCGGCGCCTACCTTCACGTGCCCGTCTTTCAGCGAAAGGCGGGTACCGTGCTTGAACCATGCGTTGAACTTTTGCGGGCCGATGCGGCGATGAAGCGAGGCGAGAATCGCCTTGGACGGGTGCTCGCGCGCGCAGGGATTCCCTTCCATCGCGTTCGTCCTTTTCGAATCTTTGTCGTTTAGGAAAAGACGGTCCAGGACTACCCGTCACGCCGAAGCCCGGCGCAACCCGCTTCTCGGCACTCCCTGCACCGAAGTGCTCGTGTCGAACGGCACGGGAATGTAACCCCGAAATCCGATTTGGTCAACGCCGTATTTCCCGGATTTCTTATCCACAGCCGGACAAGAGTCGGCGGATCGGAAACTTGGCGCGCAAAAGTTTTTTTCTTCCACCGGTTATGCACAGTCCCTCCACCGCGAACACCCTCCGGGGCTTTTTCGCTATCCCGGCGCTCGTTGGTCCGGCCCGGCGGGCCTGATGTACACGTCTTTCCGGTCCACTTCGTGGAAGCCTTCCTGCCCGTACAGCCGGACCGCCGCCGTGTTCGACGAGTCCACCGCCAGGTGCATGGTCTTCATTCCCGCGGCGGCGGTGACGTGGTAGGCCCGGCGAATCATGGTCCGGGCGAAGCCGCGGCGACGCCACCCCGGGCGGACCCCCAGGTAGACCACGTCCGCGCTGTCCGGTGCCTCGATGACCTCGTTGATCAGCACGCAGCCGACGCATTCGCCCTTCGCCGCCGGCATCCACCACCACTGGGGGCGAAAGATCCCGCTGGACTTGTGGGCGGCGATCACGTCCGACATCGGGCGCAGGCCCAGCAGGGCCGGGCAGTCCTGAGAGTCCACGTACGTGTCCGCGATGACGCGCCCGAGGTGTTCCTCGTCGCCGCGACCCAGCGTCGGCCAGGTCAGTTCGCTCGCAGGCGGGCGGACATCGCCCGGCGGGGGCGCCCCGGACGCCCCGGCCAGCTCCCGCTGTAGATACATCAGCCGGGCCAGGTGCATGTAGCCGGCCTGGAGAAAGGCGTGGGCGTCGGCGCGGGCCTGCGGCCGGAGCAGCGCCTGGACGAACGTGACGTGTGTGGCCAGAGTGGCCTCGGTCAGCGCCTCCAGCAGCGCGGGCAGGGCGGCGGGGTCGCTGTCGGCCGCCGGAGAGTGGAAGATCGTGGCAGTCCGCCCGGCGTTTCTCATGGCGAGGGCGGCGGCCCGCACCCGGCGGAAGCTGCGCGCCCACCACAGCGCGCACCGGGCGGCGTCCGGGCCGGACACCATCGCCTCAAAGGCCGCCCTCCGCTCGGCGGCGCCGTCTCGACCGGCCAGGGCCTCCACCGCGCGGCCCTCGTCCTCGGGCCGAACCGGTTCGATCCGCAGCATGTCCGATATGGTACGCCCTCCCGGCGGCGTTGCAAACGCCCACCGCCCGTGGCGGGCCCTGGCCGGGCGGGCGGGGATTTTTGCCCCCCGGCGGGCGTTGACACCTGCCGGTTCTTCCGGTAGCCTTGAGATGAGGCAGCGAGCAGGCGAGCTCGACCCGGAAGGAGCATGCCCATGAGGTACTGCGTGGCGGGTCTCTTGATCGGGCTGGCCGGCGTGCTGGTCGCCGTGGCCCAGACCAGCACGGCCCCGGCGGCGGCGGAGCTTCCGCGCGCCCCCAGGCCCAGCGTGGTGGCGACCAGTTGGGAGCTGGAGTTCGAGCACAAGCCGTTGCAGTCGATCCGCGTCGTCCCCCCCGCCAAGAAGGCCCCGCAGACCTTCTGGTATCTGCTATACACCATCACCAACCGCACCGGCGCCGACCAGATCTTCGTGCCGGAATTCGTACTTTACACC
>CAZNSB010000629.1:0-3158 GCA_964575155.1 uncultured Planctomycetaceae bacterium
ATGTCGGACAGAGCCGGTGGCCCAAACCGCGGCGCATCGGCTCCGTCGGCCGGCCGATCGCAGGCGTCCAGGTCGCCATCGCCCCCCGCCGGGGATACCGCCCCGGCAGCGGAGAGGTCCTCGTCCGGGGGGACAACGTCATGGCCGGGTACTTCCACAACCCCCGGGCCACGGGGGAGGTCCTCAAGGACGGGTGGCTTCACACCGGCGACCTCGGGTGGATGGACGAGGACGGGTACCTGTACCTTTGCGGCCGCCTGAAAGACGTGATCATCGGCGAGTCGGGCAGGAACGTGTATCCGGAAGAGGTGGAGCTGGAGATTTCCCGCTGCGCCTGCGTCAAGGAGGCGTGCGTGCTGGGCAGGCCCGCCGCCGGCCCCGGCAAGCGCTCCGAGGAGGTCGTCGCCGTGGTGGTCCCCCACGAGGGGTCGGCCCGGGGCAGGACGCCGGAGGAGCTCCTTGCCGTGGTCCGGCAGTCCCTCCGGCGGGCGTGCAGGAACCTCGCCCCCTACAAGCGCCCCCGGTGGGTGGGGCTTTGGGGAGGCGAGCTGCCCAAGACCACCACGCTGAAGGTCAAGAAGGGGCAGGTTGCCGGCTGGCTGGCGGGGCTGGGTTTGCGGGCGATGTAGCCTGGCGGCAGGGGCTCGGGGGGCAGGACATCACTTGCTGCGGCGATTCACTCCGCGCCCGCGCTTCGGGGGCCCGCCGGCCCGCCTTGCGGGGCGGCGAAAAAAGCGTTCCCAAAAGGCTTGATTTGTCCGCGAGGGTGTGGCAGATTCACCAATTCGATTGTCGAACAGGCTTTTCAAGTGAAGAGGCACCACGTATGGGAAAGACCCTGGAGGCGCTGCGCAGACTTCAATCCATAGAGAACGAGCTTGCGGAGGTTCGCAGGCGATTGAGGAGCAAGAGCGCCGCCGTGGATGCCCAGAAGGTCAGGCTTCAGGAGCTGCGCCAGCAGCACGAGGCATTTCACGACGACTACCTCGACCGACAGAGACGCGCCACCGCCGTCGAACTGGAGCTGAAAGGCCGCGAACAGGACGTCGCCAAGCTCCGCCAGGCACTCAGCACCGCCCGCACCAACAAGGAATACGCCGCCATCCTCACCCACATCAACACCATCAAGGCCGACAACTCCAAGCTGGAGGATGAGGCCCTCAAGCTCATGCAGGACGCCGACAAGGTGCAGGCCCAGGCCCGCGAGCACAAGACGCGGATCGCCGACGCCGAGGAGTATCTCCACCAGGTGGAGGAGAGCTCGGCGAACGAGATTTCCCAGCTGGAGAGTCGGCTGGGGGCGCTTCAGAAGAAACGCAAGGCGGCGGCGGGGGAGGTGCCGGGCGAGGCCCTCGCCGTCTTCGACCGGATCGCCGCCATCCGCGACGGCGACGTGATGGCCAGGATCCAGGTCCTGGGCGACAAGCCCCCGCACGAGTATGTCTGCGACGGGTGCAACATGACGATCGCCGCCGAGCACGCCAACGCCCTGCGGACGCGCGACGAGCTCCGCTCGTGCGATTGCTGCGGGAGGATCCTCTACCTGGACGCCGAGGCGGGCGGCTCGGCGTAGAGGGCCCGGACGGCCAGGAGCCCGGAAGGATGCCTCAGCAGACCACGGCGCTGGTGGTGTACATCGACGGTGGCGCCCGGGGCAACCCCGGCCCGGCCGGCGCGGGCGTGGTCGTCCAGAGCGCAGACGACGGGACCGTGCTCTTCGAGGGCGGGTTCTTCCTCGGGCGCGCCACCAACAACGTCGCCGAGTACCGCGCCCTGCTGGAAGGGCTCGCCAGGGCCCGCAAGCTCGCCGGCGGGCAGGTGGAGGTCCGCAGCGACTCGGAGCTGCTCATCCGGCAGATGCGCGGCGAGTACCGCGTCAAGAGCGAAAACCTCCGGGAGCTGTTCGAGCGGGCCCAGCGGCTGTGCGAGAGCTTCCCCGGCGTCCGCTTCACCCACGTCCGCCGCGAGCAGAACAAACAGGCAGACCGCCTCGCCCAGCGGGCCATCAACCTCAAGCGCAACGTCGAGGACGCCGAGGGCGGCACCTGATCGGGCGGGGTGCCGTCGGGATTTGCCCGGCCCGGCGGGCGCCCGGGCGGGTAGACTAAAAGGAAGTCATGGCCAAGTTCCCCGACAGCTTCATCACCCGCGTCGCCGAGGCCACCGACATCGTCGAGCTGATCGGGCAGTTCGTCGCCCTGAAGAAGCGGGGCAAGGAGTTCGTGGGGCTCTGCCCCTTCCACGACGACCACCGCCCTTCCCTGAACGTCTCCCCCGCCAAGCAGGTCTTCAAGTGCTTCGTCTGCGGGGCCGGGGGAGGGGTCTTTCAGTTCGTGATGCAGTTCCAGAAGCTCAGCTTCCCCGAGGCGGTCCGCCACCTCGCCGAGAGGGCGGGCGTGCCCGTTCCGGCCTCCGCCCCCCTCGCCGGCGAGGACCGCTCCCTCTCGCGGGAGAGCCTGGGGAAGCTGCTGACGTTTGCGGCGCGTTTCTACCGCGACCGGCTGTTCTCCGAGGCGGGCGCGTCGGCGCTCGCCTACGCCCGCGGGCGGGCGCTGTCGGAGGAGTCCATCGCCCGGTTCGGGCTGGGGTACGCCCCCCCCGCCTGGGAGGCGCTGGTCTCGGCGGCACGGGGCGCGGGCTTCACCGACCGCCAGTTGCTTGCCGCCGGGCTCGTCAGCCAGCGCGACGACGGGGCCGCCTACGACCGCTTCCGGAATCGGCTGATGTTCCCCATCCTCGACGTGCACGGGAAGGTGATCGCCTTCGGCGGGCGGGCCCTCGACCCCGCCGACCGCGCCAAGTACCTCAACAGCCCCCAGACCTCCCTGTTCGACAAGTCCGCCAACCTCTACGGGCTCAACTGGTCCAGGCCGGCGATCGCCCACGCCGGCCTCGCCGTGGTCGTCGAGGGATACCTCGACGCCCTGATTCCGCTTCAGATGGGCATCGACAACGTGGTGGCCACCATGGGCACGTCGCTGACGGACCGCCACGCTCGCGTGCTTGCTCGTTTCGCGCGAGAGGCGGTGCTGGTGTTCGACGCGGACGCCGCGGGGGCGGCCGCCACCGACCGGGCGCTGGAGATTTTCCTCGCCCAGCGGATTAACGTTCGGGTGGCCACGATTCCGGAGGGGAAGGACCCATGCGATTACTGCATG
>CAZNSB010000630.1:0-1634 GCA_964575155.1 uncultured Planctomycetaceae bacterium
GAATCCCGGTGAGGCACTCCATGCCGCTGAGCGCCTCGCGCACCGATCGCAGGACCAGCCTGGAGAGGTTGGCGGCCCCGCCGGCCTTGAGGCCCTGGCGGGTGAAGGTCGCCCTGGTGAACTCGGCTCCGCTCAGCCTGATCACCGCCCCGCGGACGCCCGAGTCGCCGACGAGCAGGTTGGCCCCGCCGCCGAGGACGTAGACGGGGACGTCGCTCTCTCGGCAGCGGCGGAGGACGTCGGCGAGCTGGTCGACGTCGGCGGGCTCGACGAGGTACTGCGCGGGCCCGCCGATCCGCAGCCACGTGTGCCGCGCCAGCGGGTGCTCGGGCTTAATTATCGGTTCCAAGCCAGCGAACAATTTCATCGGCGACTTCCCAGATGTTGCCGGCGCCCATGGTGATGACGAGGTCGCCGGGCGCCAGGTTGGCCTTGAGGTGTTCGACGATGTCAGCGAAGTCGGGCAGGTACGCCGCGTCGCCGCCGCTGAGGCGAATCTGGGCAACCAGGTCCTCGGAGGAGATATGCTCCTTCTCCCGCTCGCTGTCGCGGACGAAGTAGATGTCCGGGACCAGCACCTTCTCGGCGCAGCCGAAGCTGCTGGCGAAGTCCTTCAGCAGGAAGCGGGTGCGGGAATGCTGGTGAGGCTGGAAGACGCACCACATTCGGGTGGGCGAGAAGAAGTCCCTGACGGCGCGGAGCGTGGCCTGGACCTCGGTGGGATGGTGCGCGTAGTCGTCCACGACGGTCATCCCCGCCAACTGGGCCTTCAGGGTCGTGCGGCGATGGACGCCCTCGAACTTGCTCGTCGCCTCGGCGATCTGGTCGGGGGCCAGACCCGCCTGGTGCAGCAGCGCCGCCGCCGCCAACGCGTTGTACACCTGGTGCAGCCCGGGAATCGACAGCGACAGCCGGCAGTACCGCCGCTGGCGGAAGCTCACGTCGAAACGGTACCGCCCGCGATCGGTGGTCAGATTGCTCCCCGACCACAGGCAGTCGCGGTTGAGCCCGAAGCGCTGGACCTCGCAGGCGGCCCCGCGTACGGCGGCGAGGGCCTCGCGGTCGTCCCCGTTGGCCACCAGCACGCCGTGGGGGGGGACCTTCGCGGCGAAGGCGCGGAAGGCCTCGACGATGGCGGGCAGGTCCGCGTAGCAGTCGAGGTGGTCCTCGTCGACGTTGAGGATGGCGGCGAAGGTGGGGGAAAGGTTCAGGAAGGAGCGGTCGAACTCGCAGGCCTCGGCGACGAAGTGCGGCCCGTCCCCGACGCCGCTGGGCCCGCCCAGTTGGGGGACGGTGGCGCCGACGATGAAGGAGGGGCCCTTGCCCGCCAGGGCCAGCGCGTGGGCCACCATCGCCGTCGTGGTGGATTTCCCGTGCGTGCCGGCCACCGCGATGCCGCAGCGGTCCTGCATGAGCCTGCCCAGCATCTGGCTGTACTTGATCACCTCGCACCCGCGCTGCCTCGCCGCCAGCAGCTCCGGGTTCGCCTCGTGGATCGCCGCCGAGTACACCACCAGGTCGGCCTTGGCCGGGACGTTTGCGGGCTGCTGCCCGACGGCCACCCGCGCGCCCCGGGCGCCCAGCGCCTCCATCGCCGCCGACGGCCTGCTGTCGGAGCCGCTGACGGCGGCGCC
>CAZNSB010000630.1:1644-3157 GCA_964575155.1 uncultured Planctomycetaceae bacterium
GTTGGTGTACCCGTGGCAGGTCGTCATCACGCCCTTGACCATCCCGAAGGCCTCGTCCAGGACCTTCACCACCGGCGCCAGCGAGTTCGTCGTGCAGGAGGCGTTGGAGACGCAGACGGTCTCGGCGGAGAGGACCTCGTCATTCACGCCCAGCACGACGGTCGCGTCGGGCTCGTCCTTGCACGGCGCGGAGATGACCACCTTCCTGGCGCCGGCATCGAGGTGGCTGTCGTAGCCGCTCTTGCCCTCGCCCTTGCGGGTGCGGAAGGCCCCCGTGGACTCCAGCGCCACCTCCACCCCCAGCTCCCGCCACGGCAGCCTCGAGGGGTCTTTCTCGCTGAGGACCTTGATCTCCTTGCCGTTGACGATCAGGGCGTCCTGCTTGGCGACGACCTTCCCGGGGAACCGGCGGTGGATCGAGTCGTACCGCAGCAGGTACGCCAGGGTGTCGGCGTCGGCCAGGTCGTTGACGGCGGCGACGGCGAAGCGATCGGGGTCCTCGGCCATGGCCCGGAACGCCAGCCTGCCGATCCTTCCGAAACCGTTAATGCCTACCTTGACTGCCATCGTTCATGCTCCTTTCGGCCCCGCCCCGGCGGGGGCCCCTTTCCGGGTCAATTCCCTGACGCACGCGCCGCTTCGGGGCGCGGGCGGGAGAGCCTATCCCCCCCCCCGGCCCCTGTCAAGGCATAAAGCCCGCGCGTGTCAAACCCAAATAGAAATGTCCGGTCTTAACCAGATAGAAATGTCCGGTTCCGCTTGGACTTGCTCGGTGCCACGCGTTGCGTGCCGGTATCCCCAAAAGCGATAAACTCCGGGGGTCCGGGGGCAGAGCCCCCGGGGGATCGCCGTAACTGATCCCCTGCCACCACAGCTAAAGCTGCCACGACCGGACACTTCTACTTTGGCAACACCGGACATTTCTACTTTGGTATGACAGGCATAAAGCCCGCGCGTCATGCCAAAGTCGAAGTGTCCGCTTCCCTCGCCGGAGGCGGCAGGAATCGTCGCTGAGTTTCCCTTCCGGGGGGTCGCGGAAGCGGCATTATTGGAACTGTTCTGCCGGCTGCGCGCATAAATGACGATAATATATTGGCCGGCGGGAGCATCGCGGGTTGAAGGATTCCGTTTTAGGCAGTAGAATGTGATGGTGCTGCCGAGGAGCGGGGTGTTCCCCGCCACCGGCCCGAGGCCCCGTGACCCGCCTTTGCCGGCGAGGGAGTTGACCCGATGTTCGAGCGATTTACCGATCGAGCCCGAAAGGTGATGGCCCTGGCCAATCAGGAGGCCCAGCGCTTCAACCACGAGTACATCGGGACCGAGCACGTCCTCCTGGGCCTGGTCAAGGAGGGCACCGGGGTGGGGGCCAACGTCCTGAAGAACCTGGAGGTGGACCTGCACAAGGTCCGCATGGAGGTGGAGCGGCTGGTGAAGTCGGGCCCCGAGATGGTCTCCATGGGCAAGCTGCCGCACACCCCCCGGGCCAAGAAGGTCGTCGAGTACGCCATCGAGG
>CAZNSB010000631.1:0-3149 GCA_964575155.1 uncultured Planctomycetaceae bacterium
ATGCCAGTCAAGCTAGGTGAACAGGGGACGCACGGCTGTACGGGTGACAAGCCCTGGCCGCTGCTGAGCGTCGAGACGGGGGCGAAGGAGGCCTGTGCGGGGCCAAGCCGGGCGGACGCGCTGAAGGCGCTGCAGGCCCGGAACATGGCCCATGCGGGTGTGATCAAGGCGCTGGGTGAGGGGCAGGGCGTCGGCGGGCCGCAGCAGGGAGTCGGCGGGACGGATACATGTATCTGCCCGTCGTGCGGGCGGGAGGAGAAGCACGAGCGCGGGATGCCCTGCACGGAGATGAAGTGCCCCAAGTGCGGCACGGCGATGAAGGGGGTGGCGGAGAAGGCCGGGATGGGAAAGGACCAGCTCATCACGGCCCACAACATTCTGGCGGCGGAGATGGTCCGACGGGGGAAGCGGCACATCACGCCGCTGACGATTGGCAAGGCAGAGACGGGGGTCGGAGGGGCCGAAGTAGCGGAGTACACACCGAATGAGGGCTCGCAGCCCGGCGATTCGGCCCCCGTCAAGAAGTTCTGCCGCATCCTCAAGGCGGATGAGGAGAAGCGCATTGTCTACGGGGTGGTGATGGAACCCGCTGACCCGGATGAGATCGAGAAGTGGGAAGCGGCTGGCAAGCCCGATCCGGCCCCGCGCGGGGTGGACTCACAGGGCGATTGGGCATTCGCAGAGGATATCGAGCCTGCGGCGCACAGATTCCTGCAGAAGTACCGGGCGGCGCGGGCGGGGATGGGTGAGGAACACCGGCGGATGCTCGGCGGGGTGGATATCGTCGAGTGCTATGTCGCCCCGCAGGACCTGAAGATGGGGGATGAGGACGTGGCAGCCGGGAGTTGGGTACTGGCCGCGCACGTACCCGACCCGACGCTCTGGGGGCGAGTCAAGGGCGAGTTCGGTGGCTACAGCATCGGCGGAACGGGGGAAAGGCTATGAGGATATCCGGGGTCGTACAACGGCGACTGGCGGCGCTCGAGCGAACCGACCCACCGGGGGCGGCGGCCTATGCGCTGCGGCATCAACAGATCTGCCCGCGGTGTCGTGTGGGCAGGGCGACTGTGACAGTCGAGAACGCGGTCACATCGCTGCGGACATTTAGGTGTCGGGACTGCGGATGGACGGCGGAAATCACGGAGTCGCAGTGGCGGGGTAGTCCGCAGATCACGCTGCGGCCGCTTGTCCTGGTGCTAATGGCGGAGAGAGAACGGGTGGGCGTGCAACCGGAGATGCCGCGGGCGCGACACAGGCCGGTGCGGCGGTTCACCCGGCAGAAACGGGGTCAGGGTGGGGATAACCGGGGTCAAAGTCGGCGTCAACCTTCTGACGTGCAGCGAGCAGAGCCATCCGCTGCATCTGAGGGCGACGCAGTACGCGGTGTGGAGCCTACTGGATAGCGATATCGAGGAGTTCGACTGGCAGCTCCAGGTCGTAGACAATGGGAGCACGTGCCAGGGGACGCTCGATTTCCTGGATGCTCTGGCTGCACAGAATAGCCGCGTCTTCGTCGCCGCGCTCGAGGAGAATGTTGGCATTGGGTGCGGACGCAACGTCGCGTACCGGGAGCTCCACGATCGCTTCGGGCCCGATGTCGTGGTGGATGTTCATACCGACCACGTCTTCCCACGGATTTGGCTCAGGCCGGTGTTGGAGGCGCTGAACGAGGGGCGGTACGCGCGGGTCGGGATCATGGGGACGGGGATTCTGACGAGCCAGGGCTACTGGTATTCCCCCCGCTGTGAAGCGACCTATGACTGGGACTACGAGCAGTTCCGGGGCCAGGTCCAGCGGATGGCTGAGATGCACCGGGCCATGGGATCGCGGCGGATAGAGCAGGGCCTGAGCCATCCGGCGATCAAGCGGTGGCAGATGCTGGATCAGATCGGGCTGTACGACGAGCAGATGCCCGGGAGGCAGAACTTCGAGGACACCGAGGAGGCGTTCCGGGCGCACCGGGCCGGCTGGCTGGTGACGGTGAATCTACGAAGCTTCGTCTACCACCACTACCACCTCACGCGGCTGGAACTGTCCGACCACCCGGCGGACTACAACGCGAACTACGGGTACGTGCTGAACAAGCACGGGAACGACCAATGGCTGGCGTGGCAGAGGCTGCTGGGGACCTGGCAGGAGCGGATCTACCGGAGGTAGGGAGCGGAATCGGTGGGGGAAATGGAGAGAGAGATGAAACGCACACTGAATGGCAATACGCCATGAAGATTCACGCGGTGGGGTTCGGGTTTCTGCAGCCATACTGCGAGGCCTATGCGGAGTTCGTGGAGGATCCAGCGGAGGCGGACTTCATCCTCTCGATGAACAACGCGGGCGGGCCGGGGTTGGCAGCGATCGGGCAGGCGCGGGCGACCGCCGATCGGTACGACAAGCCGTTCTGCTGGTGGACGATAGAGGACCCCAATGCGCTGGGAGCATTCCTGCCCCAGGCCCAGCGGGCGGACTACGTGTTTACAAGTGACCGGGCTTGCATCGATTACTACCGGGGGAGGTGCAAGCACCAGCGCGTCTACTGGCTGCCACTCGCGGCGGACCCACGGAGAATCCATCGGCCGAAGCCGCCCGCCGCGGATGCGGCGGACTTCGTCCTGAGCTGCAACTGGTATGACGCGCAGTGGGAGGCGCGGCGCTGGGCGACGGAGACGCTGATCCTTCCACTGGCCCGGGCGGGGCACAGCTTCTGGATTCACAGCTATGAGCCGCCGCCCTATGCCGAGCTGTGCGACTTCTGGCACGGCGGCACGGACTGCAAGACAGTGGCCGAGCAGTATACCCATGGGCGGATCGTGCTGGGGACGAACAACCAGCGGACGGGGATGGATGGCCGGGGGGTCACGTACATGACGTCGATGCGGACCTTCGAGGCACTCTCGTGCCGCAAGCCGTTCCTGAGCGCGCAGAGTGATGCCTACTCGGCACTCGGCTTCGAAAACGGCGTCCATATGGTCTGGGTAGATTGCGTGGATGATGCGCTGGGGTGGGGGAAGCATCTGCTGGACTTCCCGTGCCAGGCCGCGGCGATGGCGGATGCGGGGAGCCGGTTCGTGGAGGACAACCACACCTACGGGAGGAGGCTCGAACGGATCATGCGGGCGACGAACGGAAAGGCGAACCCGGAGGATTGGGGATGA
>CAZNSB010000632.1:0-3146 GCA_964575155.1 uncultured Planctomycetaceae bacterium
CCTGACAACGCAACGTGCCCCTCGGAGTGTCCGTCGTTCGTTGAGCACCTCAGGGGCCGAACGGCCCGCCGGCCCCTCTACCCCCGCGGATCGCCCCCCGCGGGGCTCTCCGGGCGGATACGGGCCCCTTCCCAAGGCCCCCACGGCCTGACGCGCTCTCGCGTGCCGGCTTCTGCCGTTGACAGCGCGATGGGGAGGGGATACGATCCCTGGCAGTCCCGCCGATGGGCGGCGGGGTAACACTCCCAATCAGATGAAGGCGAATACCGACATGTCCGACGACAACCCCGCGGAATCACGGCTGACCGAGGCGGAGATCGCCCTGGCGGACAGCTTGGCGGCCAAGGTAATGGAGATTGCCCTTATCAACCCAGACGTCCTGCGATGCGCGCTAACCAAGGGACATGACGATCCGGAAAAGAAGACCCCCATGGGATACCGCCTTTTGGTTTCCCAGCTCGCCTATTACATGGCCCAGGACATGGTCCAGATGCGGCAGGATTACCACAAGGCGGCGGCCAAAGGCAAAACATTGGGCATCGCGTAGGCGCCCTTGCCGATCTCCGCGGGCAGCGGCCCGACGGCCCGGCCCCTCGTGGACCGTCTGCGGATCAACGCCGGGCCCCGTCGCCGAGATGGCCCCGGCGTCTTCTTCGCCGTGTGGGCCCCGGCCTACGCATCCCGGTACGCCTAGGAGCAGCACCCCGAGCCTCGCGACCACCGCCTTGCGCGCCCATAACGAGCCCCCTATCGGCGGCTACATAGAACGGAGCATCAGTTCTTCCACTTGGGCTTCCCTCTGTCCATCGAGTCATACATAAGGCCCCCAAGCCATCCGGGGGGCATGGGCGGCGCAGCCGTTCTTAGTTTGTCGGCCAGACCCCTCGCCTCCTCCCGGTACGGACCTTTCATGTTGCCCGCGCGGACCGCGTAATGGTACGCGGTATCGTAGTTCCCGTTGGCTTCGCGCATGAGAGCCTTGTGAGCCCTCTCGGCAGACCACGGAGCCCCAGGTGGAAGGGCCGGGATGGCGTTGGCAGCCGCCTCGAACGTGAGAGCGGCACAGTAGTAGCACTCCTGGGCGAACGCCTCTTCCTTGGCCTCCGTGGCGCGGGTGGCACTTAGGCTGAACCACCTAGCCGCAGCGATGTATTTCCGCTTCCGGAAGGCCTTCCTCCCCTCGTCTCGGGCGGCAATTGCCTTGGCCATGTTCGGCCCGTATCTCTTCTCCAGGAGCTTCAGGACACGGGCAGTCCCGGCTTCCTCGGCGGCTTTGAGCTTCGCTTCCAGCACCGCCACTTTCTGCTCGAGCTCGTTCACCTTTGTCTGAAGCGAGTTTGCCTTGGCGTGCCACAGGTTCTTCTCGGCCCTGAGGGCGCGGATTGCGCCCTCTGGATCAGGTCTGCCGGCGAAGCACGTACCCACAACCAGAAGTCCCACCACGAGCGATACGCGTCTCATTATGATACCCCTTCTCAGATTCGGGCACGTTGCCCTGACCGGAACGGATGGGATCGAATTGCAGCGCGGCCCGGGTCCCAACCGCCACGCCGCCAGCGACCAATCCTCCGCGCCCTTCTCCGCGAGCGCGCCCTTGGTGTCAAAGATCGCTGTGATCGCTCACAGCGCTCCCGTTCCCTTGTTGCTTGTATCTGTGACGCTGTATCCTCTCACGCGACCTCCCCCGCGTCAACCCTCGGCAGCACTTCGCCTTTCGCTCTGCGCCCACGTCGTGACGATCGCGATGGTGGCGCTGCTCATTCTGTCCCGCATGCTGGGTTGCTGATCATCCCATCTCCGCCGCGATGCGGCGGGCCTGGCGGCGGTCGGCCTCCGCGTAGATCTGCGTCACGTCGATGCTGCGATGCCCCAGGACGATCCGCGCGGCCTCCACGCCGTAGCGCCGGCGGATCTCCGTCCCGGCCGTGTGGCGCAGACGGTGGGGCGTCCAGCGGGGCACGCCGGCCCGGGCGCACGCCCGGACGATCGCCCGGCGGTAGCTGTCGGGCCTGTAGCGCCGCCCGGCGCGGTGGGCCGGCCTCTGCCGCCCCCGGCGGAGCCGCCGGGCCTCGGAGCTGTGGCTGGGCCACAAGGGCGTCCGCCGCCGGGCCCGGACGGCGGCGTTGTGCTCGATGACCGCCTCCAGCGGGCTGAAGCAGTACGCATCGGCCGGCCGGTCCAGGAACGGCTCCAGCATGCGCTGGGCCGTCGGCCCCAGCTCCACGACGCGCTCGTGGCCGTGGTGGGCGGTCTTGTGGCTCGCCGGCCGGTAGATCCACACGCCGGCCGCCGGCCGCTCGATGTCGCACGGGCGCAGCAGGACCACCTCCCCCGGCCGCATGCCGGTCAGGAGCTGAAGCTCGATCATCGCCCAGACCGGCCGCGTGACGAACGGCTCGACGGCCAGGACGTGCTCGATGTCCGCCGGGCGGACCGGCGGGCGATCGGGCGGGGCGTCGGGGTCGCCCGCGTGGTACGGCTCGAGCGTCGCCAGCTCCCGGTGGACCGCCTCGGGCACGAGCTGGCGGGGGACGCCCCAGCGGAAGACCTGCTGGACGATCCGGACGCGGCCGTTGACGGTCCGTCGGCAGAGGCCGCCGGCGGCGACCTGTCGGCGGTAGGCCAGCAGCGACAGGCCCGTGAACTTCGCCGTCGGCGTCCGCCCGTAGAGCCGGCGCAGCGGCCGGACGGCGCTGCGGATCTCGCAGAGCTGGCTGGTGGGCCGGCCGGCCTTGCGGTAGCGCCGTTTCGCCCATCGCCAGTACGCCAGGCACAGCTCCGTGACGGTCGCGCCCGACGGGGCCGCCAGGCGCCGGCCGGCGGCGAGCCACTCGGCGATCAGACGGTCGTAGGCCGCCCGGCTGGCGGCCGTGCCGTGTCGCCCGAGGTAGTGATCGCGGCCGTCAATGCGGACGACGGCCTGGCCGGTGGCCTTGTGGCGGCAGTAGCGGGGGATCTCATCGGCGTGTCGGGGCATGTCTGGCGGCTCCTGTTCGGGCCGGAATCATCCGGAATTCCGTAGACTACGGAATTCCCGCCGCCAGCGCCCCGGAGGGCGGGTTGCCGCAGTTCTCAGCGGCCTCGGCACTTACCGAATGGAGCTGCGGGGGCTCGAACCCCGGACCTCATGCATGCCATGCATGCGC
>CAZNSB010000633.1:0-3146 GCA_964575155.1 uncultured Planctomycetaceae bacterium
GCGTGCCTGACCCAGATGTTCCAGTAGTCGTACGGGTAGTTCTCCCAGCCGTAGGGCGAGTCCTTCGGGAAGGCCTGCTCGGTGATGCGGTAGCTGGTCTTGCTGGCGGCGTTGTAGGCGGCGAACCACGCGGCGACGCCGCCGTTCCAGACGCACTCGCCGGTGCTGTGGTGCAGGAAGATGACCCGCGCGCCGGCGGGGGCGGGCCTGGGGTCGGCGGATTCGGCCGCGCAGGCGCTGCCGGAGCCGGCGGCGATGGCGCAGGCCAGGACGACGATCAGGCAAATCGCTGCGGCGTTCAGTGATTTCGTCTTCATCTTGGCGTTCTCCTGTAAAGGAACGGGCCCGCCGAGGCGGGCCCGTATTATAGCCTGACTTGACCGGTCCGTCACGGCCGGAAGAACGTCAGCCGCAAGGTCGCCCGATTGGCCGGATTGCCCGTTTCGCTGATTCTCAGGAGCACGCCGTCTCGGCGGAAGGCCTGGTCGGGGGGGACGTACCAGAGGAAGCCGGGGGTTTCGGCCGGCAGGGAGGCCAGCCGCTGCCAGTTGCGCCCGGCGTTCCAGGAGACCTCGATGTTGACGGCTCGGACGTCTCCGGCCCGCCAGGTCACCCGGTGAGCCCGCCCGACGGCGACGGGCTCCCGCCCGGAGGGGGTGAGGATGGCGATCGGGCCGGCGGGCCCGGTGCCGGCGGTGCGGACGAGGAGGGTCACGTCGCGGTAGCCTCTGCGGGTGGCCAGCATGACGTAGTACGTCCCGGGCAGGGCCCTTCTCAGGCGGATGGTCTGCTCGGTGCCGTCGGCGACCGACCTGTGGTCGTACTCCTGCGCCGTGGGCAGGGAGTTGCGGCGGACGAAGAGCCCGCAGCTTCCCCTCCCGCCGCGGGTGGTGAAGACCATGGTCGGCGCCCCGCGGGGGAAGCGGATGCGGAAGTACCTGCGGCTTCGGGCGGCGCCGTCCAGGCCGGTCTCCTGCACGCCGTCTAGGAGCCCGGCGGCCTGGGCGTTCTCAGCGGGGGCGACGGCCCTCTCGAAATCGGCCCTCAGCGAGACGCCGTGGAACTCCGGGTCGCCCACCAGCCGGATGTAGTACACGCCGGAGACCGGCCTCTGGATGACGATCCGCTGGGCCGTGCCCTCCCCACCCGAGTAGCGGTCATACCGCGCCCCCATCGGCAGCTTCCGGCGCCGGACCAGCAGCACGCAGTTGCCCCTCCCGCCCCGGGTCACGACGGTCAGCGCGGGGGCGTTCCGCGGGACGACGATCCGGTAGCAGGCGCGGCAGTCGCCGACGCCCCCCAGGCCGGTGACCCACCGCCCGGAGTGGAGCGTCTCGATCGGCACCGGGCGGACGACCGCTCGCCGCCCGCGGGGCCTCTCATCGTCCTCGTCGTCCTCGTCGTCGTCGCGGCGGCGATCGGCAAGGGCCCTGGTGATGCCGTTGATGATCGACGGGGCGGCGCGGACGGCCACGCCCGTCAAGCTCGGGCGGAGCCAGAACCGGGCGTCCAGGCTGGCGTTGCCGAACGCCCCCACGCCGACGACCCAGATGCGCCACCGACCGGCCTGGGGATTGGGCACGTCGATGCGCTCGTTGTTCCCGGGCTGGGTGCTCCAGACCGTCGGCGGACCGACGGGGGGGACCCGCCGGGCGTAGATGTTGGCGTTGCCCCAGCCGCCGGTCAGTTGAATCACCAGCCGGCGAGCGTTGTTGGGCACGTCGATCCACCACTGCGAGTTGACGTGGACGATCACCACCTGCCCGTTGGCCAGCGGGGGGGCCAAGGCCGGCTGCCCGGCCCCGAGGACCACCGCGACGAACATCGCCCCCGCCAGGGTCGCCGCCGCCTTCGCCTTGGCGTTTCTTGTCATTGACTTGTTCACCGTTCTTCTCCTTGTGCTTGGCTTTCCAGGGAGATTGCCGTCAGGCGCCGGTTCCTGGCCCAGCCGCCTGGTAGATCTGCAACCCCCGTGCCAGGCCCCCGTCGGGCAGGCCCGGCGTCGGGGAGGAAGACAATAATCAGTGTAGTGGGCCGGCCTTGCGAATACAAGCGGCTGCCTTTTCTGCGAGCCGGCACGTGCGCAATTCTACCCAACAAGGAGCCGGGGCGGGGAATAAGCAGCGGCAAGGCCTCACGCCGGCCGGCGGTCGGGGCAGGGGTAATTCCGCCGGCGCCGGTTGCATTCGGCGCCGTTCTGCGATACCTTCCCGCATCGAAGTTTCAACAGCCCTTCCTGCGGCGAACTGCCATGGGCGATTCCGGTTTCGCGATACGGTGTCCGCATTGCCTGGAATGGACCGAGTGGGCGGACCACCCCAAGAGGTACGCGCTCGATTCCGAGGCGGAGTTCCTCGACACGCTCCGGGCCCTTCAGGCGGCGCCGGGCGCGTCGCACCCGAAGCTGCTGCGCTGCGGTCGTCCGTCGTGGTCTTGCCCGGCCCAGTTCGAGGCCTTCATCTGCCGCAGCGAAGAAGACGCGCAGAAGTTCCTGACGGTGGCCAGGGCGTGGTCCACGAAGAGGGCCTTCCGCCTGTACAGGAAAGACCGCCGCAGCCGGTGGGACCGGTATTACGGCATCCTCTTCTGCACGCAGCCCGTGCCGCGCCGGCGCGAGATCGAGCTGGAGCACCTGATGGACCGGTCGCTCCTCAGCCGGACCATCGTCGGGGTCAGCACCGAGATCGACGCGCCGGTGACGATCTACGCCGCCAGCGTCTTTCACCTCGCCGGCGGGAGCTGCATCCACTGGATGCCGATCGAGGCGTATTCTCCCGGCCGGGCCAGGGTCCCGCCGCGATACAACACGTTCTGCCGGCTGTGCCGACAGGTGCTCGTCGAGCACCTTCTCAAGCGGTTCGCCGGGCACATCGACACGCGCAACTGCCCCCTCGGATACGGCGTCGACGCCACCTGTGCCGGGCGGGAGCCCGCCTGCGAAGGGGACGACTGGCAGCACTGCCCGGCCTTCCTCGCCGAACGCCGGAAGCTGTGCCCCTGCTACCGGTGCGACCTGGAGACGATCCGCCGCGTGCTGGAGAGATGGCGGCAGGGGAAGCCGCTCCAGCAGGGCCTCGCCTCCACCTGCTGGGCGGGGCTTCGGCAGATCGCCTTCCCCCTGGTGGTTCACGAGCACCTCTCGGGGG
>CAZNSB010000634.1:0-3142 GCA_964575155.1 uncultured Planctomycetaceae bacterium
GAGAAAGATATGGAGCGCACAATAGGATTGATCGTGAATCCGGTAGCGGGAATGGGGGGGAGTGTCGGCCTCAAGGGAACCGATGGAGAAATGTACAAAAAGGCACTGGCACTGGGCGCAAAGCCCGTCACGCCGCAAAGGACCCAAGACGTTCTATCCCACATCAGACATAATGAAAGTATCATACTGTTTGTCGCGCCTGGCAACATGGGAGAGCGGCATCTCGCAGGTACAGATATGTCATATACGGTGATCGGGAAGGTGGGAAAGGATACCTCGGCGGAGGATACAAAGAGAATCAGTGAGGAAATGGTAAGTAATGGTGCAGAACTTCTGGTTTTTGTGGGTGGAGACGGCACTGCCCGGGACATCTACGATGCAATCGGGTCCAAGATACCTGTCGTCGCGGTTCCCTCCGGCGTGAAAGTGTTTAGTTCGGTCTTCGCGGTCAGTGCCAGAGCGGCTGCTGAAATGGTGGAGGCCTTTGCGGAGCTCGCCGATACGACAGACGAAGAGGTCCTGGCTAAGGTCAGAGAAGCGCTGGTGGAAGCCTTGGCCGTCGATGATGAAGAAGTCACCCCCGGTGCGAGCATCATGGGCGACCTGGGGGCCGAATCCATAGACATGCTGGACATCGTGTTCCGGCTGGAGAAGGCCTTCAATATCAAGATCCCGCCGGGCGACCTCTTCCCCGACAACGTACTGAACAACCCCGAGTACGTGGCCGACGGCAAGCTCACCGAGGCCGGACTGGCCAAGCTGAAGGAGTCCCTCCCGCACGTGGACTTCAGCGAGCTCCAGCAGAGTTCGGAAGTCTCCAACCTGATGGGCGTGTTCAAGGTTCAGGCCATCGTCAATTACGTTGAGGCAAAGGTCAACGGCTGAGGGTTCGCCCGCGGTGGCGGGCCTGCATGGAGACATCAGAGGTCTTCCCGCGACGGGCGCCTGCTCGCGTGCATTCGCTGCGGCCCCGGAACTTCAGGGAGTTGGACAGCGATGCGTTGGATCTGGATCGACCGGTTCGTGGAGTTCTCCCCCGGTGTTTCGGCCAAGGCCGTCAAGAACGTGTCCCTGGCCGAGGAGCACCTCCACGACCACTGGGAGGATTTCCCGATCATGCCCGTCAGCCTCATGATCGAGGGGATGGCCCAGACGGCGGGCATCCTGGTCGGGCAGGCACGCGACTTTCAGGAAAAGGTCATCCTCGCCAAGATCTCCCGGGCCCAGGTCGACGAATACGCCCTGCCCGGAGACCAGATCACCTACCACGCCGAGTTGCAGGCCATCACCGACCAGGCCGCCAGCACCCATGGGACCGTCCTGAAGAACGGCAAGCCCATCGGCACCATCGACCTGATGTTCTCCCACATTGACCAGAACCTCACCGGGGTGAAGTTCCCCCGGGAGAATTTCGTGTTCACCGGGCAGTTCCTTCGACTGCTGGCAGGATTTGTGGACCACGCGCCGGGCGGCGGGGCCTCGCCGCCCGGGGCCTCGGAGGCCCCGGCGAGATGAGTGAGCGGCGGGTGGTTATCTCCGGCCTGGGGGTGGTGACTCCCAGCGGCATCGGCATCGAGGAGCTGTTTGAGAATCTCCTCAGGGGGCGCGGCAGCGTCAAGCGGATCGATCTGTTCGACCCCTCGGCCTTTCCCTGCCAGGTCGCCGGCCAGTTGGACGGTTTTTCCGCCCGCTCCTACGTGCCGAAGAGTTACCGCAAGGCCGTCAAGGTGATGGCCCGGGACATCGAGATCGCAGTGGCCGCCGCCGACCTGGCCGTCCGTGACTCCGGCATCGTCACGCAGGGCGTCAACGGGCAGCAGCCGAACATCGACTCGTCCCGGCTGGGGTGCAACATCGGCGCCGGGCTGATCTGCGCGGACCTGGCCGAGCTGGGCATGGCCGTCAACACCGCCGTCACGGACGGGAAGTTCGACATCGCCCTATGGGGACGGGAGGGGATGAACAACCTCACCCCGCTGTGGCTGCTGAAGTACCTTCCCAACATGCTTGCCTGCCACGTGACCATCATCCACGCCGCCAAGGGGCCCTCCAACACGATCACCTGCGGGGAAACCTCCGGTCACCTGGCGGTGGGTGAGGCGGCCCGCACCATCGCCCGCGGGGCGGCCGACGCCGCCATCGCCGGAGGCGCCGAGAGCAAGGTCAACCCCATGGGGCTGCTCCGCCAGTGCCTCCTGGGCCGGGTCAACACCGCCGCCAATGACGCCCCGGCCGCCGCCTGCCGGCCCTTCGACGCCCGCCACGCCGGCACCGTCGTCGGCGAGGGCGGCGGGCTGTTGATCCTGGAGAACCTCGACCGCGCCGAGGGCAGGGGCGCCCGAATCTACGCCGAACTGGCCGGTTTCGGGGCCGCCTGCGATCCCGCCGGCATCGACTACCTCGCGCCCAATGCCGGCGGGGTGGACGGGGCGATCTCGGCGGCGCTCGCCGACGCCGGTATCGACCCCCAGCAGGTGGACCTCGTCAGCCCCTGCGGAACCGGCGTGCCCGGAGAGGACCGCGCCGAGGCCGAGGCCCTACGAAACGCCCTGGGCGCCAGGGCCCCCGCCGTCCCCGTGGTGCCGCTGACCGGCGGGTTCGGGAACCTCTTTGCCGGCGCCGGCGGGGTGTCGCTGGCCGTCGGGGCCATGGCCTTGCACAAGCAGACCATTCCGCCCGGCGTGAACTTCGAGCGGGCGGATGAGGCCTGCGGGCTGGCCGTTCCGACCCAGCCGGCGTCGGCCGAGCTCGAATACGTGCTCTGCACGGGCTTCGGCGTGGGCGGGCAGAGCGCGGCCGTGGTGCTGAAGAGATATCCGACATGAGACGGAGAGTGGTCATCACGGGCATGGGCTGCGTGACCCCCCTCGGCCACGACGTGGAGACGGTCTGGGCGGCGCTGCTGACCGCCCAGAGCGGGCTTGCGCCCACCACGGTCTTCGACGCGTCGACGTTTCCGGCGACGTTTGCGGCCGAGGTGAAGGGCTTTCAGCTTCCCGAGCCGCTGGCGTCCGGCGGGAGGCACGACCACGCCGGCCGGCACACCCGCTTCGCCCTGGCGGCGGCCGTGCAGGCCTGGCGGTCGGCCGGTCTGGGCGGGTCAGAGCATTTCGACCCCAGGCGAACCGGCATCTACCTCGGC
>CAZNSB010000635.1:0-3136 GCA_964575155.1 uncultured Planctomycetaceae bacterium
ACAGCGGACGGAGGAGGTTCAGGGAGTTCTCATCGCCTCTCCTGGCCGACAGGGCCAGGGCGTGGCTGCACAACTCGTCGGTGTACCCTTCGCCCCCGACGGCGACGACCTCCATCCCGAGATCGTCGACGAGCTCCTCCACCAGTGGCTCCTCGATCCGCCCCTGAAGGACCACCCCCCCGATCGAGCGGATGCCCAGGCGCGAGATCGCGTGTACCAGGACCGCCCGGACCGCCGAGCCGATCGCCTGCGCCTTCTGGCCCGCCGAGAGCGTGAACCGGCGCCATACCAGGGGCCTGTCCTCGGCGGCAAGGATCGCCAGCCCTCCCGCCTCGCCCAGCAGCACACGCACCGACAGCTTCCATCCCCGGGGGGGGCGTCCCTGACGGTCCGCCGCCTCCAACAACGACCACGGCCCAGGCTCGAGCCGATGGTTCTTGACCCCGGCGGCCTTCAGGCCGGCGAAGAGGTCCTCGGCAAGCTCCCGCCGGCAGGCGGCCATGCTGTACACGGGCGCCCCGCCGGCCTTGAGCCGGCTGCGCTTGACGTGGTCGCCGACGGCCTGGTTGCCCTCCCAGGCGGCCCCGCCTCCCGACAGGGCCAGGAGGTCCTTCAGGGAAGGCTCCCGCTGATTCTCTTCCGCCTTGAACCGGCGCGTGGCAAAAAAGGTATGCTCCGCCCCGATGCCCACGCACACCGGCACGTGCCGCCGCTGCCGGGGCGTCCAGCGCTCCTCCAGCAACTGCCGCAGCGTCCCGCCCGGACCCGCCGGCTGCACCTCTCGGCGAAACCTCGCCAGCACCGTCGTCCCCGACGGCGTGCTGGCCAGCTCCGTGACGACGATATGGTCCTCCTGGAGGTAGACGCCCACGGCCCGCCCCCAGCATAGCTTGGTAAGGACTCCTCCCATTCCGCCACCTCTGCCTACGGCCTGCTCAGCAGCAGCCTTCCCTGCCCCTCGGCGCGCGCACGAATCACCACCCCGAGCCCGGCCGAAGGGCAAAATCCGCCCCGCTCACGTCTGCATCGGATTGATCTCGGGGTACGTGTTGATCGTGCTGTTGCCGGCGTCGTACCCTTCCTCCGTAAAGGTCACCGTATACTCGCCGTACCCCGCCGACGCTCCCGAACGCGTCAACGTCAGCGACCAGGAGTCCTCCAGGTCTCCGGTACTGCCGGCCGTGATCGTCCCGACCGTGTAGTACTTCGGCGTGCTGAACTTGATGTCCAGGTCGCCGACGTCACTGGCATACGTCCCCTGCCGGGCGTGGTAGCGCTCCTGGGCGCTCTGAATGGCCGAGAGATAGTTAAAGGCCTCGGCCGCCTTGGATCGCTCCACCGATGCCAGGAACCTGGGGACGGCGAAGGCCGCGAGCACGCCGATGATCACCACGACGACCGCCAGCTCGACCAGGGTGAATGCCTTCCTTCTCATAACCTGCCTCCTACCATGTCCGCGCGTTTCAAGGCCGGTGGGGGTATCGGCCACCGGGGACGGCGACTTAAGTATCGTCTGTCGTTTCTCTTGCGCTCACGCCGAAAGACAAGGGCGGCCAAGCCCCGCGGGCACTCGCCGCCCTCTCTTCTCGCTGCCGCAGATCGCCCCAGGCAACCGGGCCGGCTGCAACCTTACGTCTGCATCGGGTTGATGTCAGGATGATCGGTGATTGTGCTGTTGGTGGTGTCGAAACCTTCCTCGCTGAAGGTCACCGTGTACTCGCCGTAACCGGCGGACGCCCCCGACCGGGTCAGGGTCAGTTGCCAGGAGTCCTCCAGGTCGCCCGTGCCCCCGGCGGAGACGGTCCCCACCGAGTAGTACTTCGGCGCCGAGAGCTTGATGTCCAGGCTGTCGACCGAGCTGGCATAGGTGCCCTGGCGGGCGTGGTAGCGCTCCTGGGCAGCCTGCACGGACGCCAGGTAATTGAACGCCTCCGCCGCCTTGGAGCGTTCCACCGAGGCGATGAACCTGGGCACCGCGAAGGCGGCCAGCACGCCGATGATCACCACGACCACCGCGAGCTCGACCAACGTGAAGCCCTGCCGTTTTCGCTGCATGGCGCTGCTCCTTTCTCCAGACAATGGAACTGTGCGCTCCTGTAGCTCACCTACAGCTTCATCGGCACTCGCGGAGGCGGCTTTAGGTTCGATTCCGTCCTTTTCTCGCCTTTTCCCTGTCCCCAGGAAACATACGATACGCCGCGGCGTCCCGGCGGCGGGGGGGCGCGCCCGGCAGGCGGCCCGGCCCTCGCCCGGGGGGGGCGGGCGGGGCTGCCAAATCCAGCGCCGCCGGGGGCTCCGGCGGCCGATTTGACACGTGGAGCCCCCGGCCGAAGGGCAGTAAGCCTTGTATAGAAAAATACTTACACCTATGGCACGGGCGTTGCTGAGGGTACCGTGGCGGTCTGTGTACGCACGTGTTCGGCCACCAGAGGAGTAGGCGATGGCAACCAACAAGATCATTGGAATCGACCTGGGAACCACCAACAGCGTGGTCGCCGTCATGGAGGGCACAGCGCCGAAGGTCCTCATCAACCAGCAGGGCTCCCGGCTGACGCCCTCGGTCGTGGGCTTCACCGACAAGGGCGAGCGGCTGGTCGGCCAGCCGGCCAGGCACCAGCAGGTGACCAATCCCAAGAACACCGTCTTCTCCATCAAGCGCTTCATGGGCCGACGCCACAGCGAGGTGCCGCAGGAAGAGAAGATGGTCCCCTACGAGGTCATCGGGGGCTCCGAGGAGCTGGTCAAGGTCCGGGCCCGGGGCAAGGAATACACCCCCCCGGAGGTCAGCGCCATGATTCTCCAGGACCTCAAGCGGACCGCCGAGGACTACCTGGGGGAGAAGCTGGAGAAGGCCGTCATCACCGTCCCCGCCTATTTCAACGATTCCCAACGCCAGGCCACCAAGGACGCCGGCGAGATCGCCGGGCTGAAGGTCGAGCGGATCATCAACGAGCCCACCGCCGCGGCGCTGGCCTACGGGCTGGACCGGCAGAAGAACGAGAAGGTCGCCGTCTTCGACTTCGGCGGGGGGACCTTCGACATCTCCATCCTCGACATCGGCGACAACGTCTTCGAGGTCCTCGCCACCAACGGCGACACCCACCTCGGGGGCGACGATCTCGACGAGGTCCTCATC
>CAZNSB010000636.1:0-2696 GCA_964575155.1 uncultured Planctomycetaceae bacterium
TTACCCCGTTGCCAAGACCGTTGGGCCGATGGGCCTACGGTACAGCAGGTTGGTCGGGGCGTCAAGGGCCCATCGGCCGGCTCAGGGCAGCTATTGGGGACAGTCACCTATTGATTTGCTCCTGCCCTTGCGTCTCCGCTTCCTCGGTCTGCCGACGGGCAGGGGGCGGAGGCGGCGGCCGAGGGCAATTCCGGGGACAGGCAATTCCGGGGACAGCATATCGAATAATGTGATACAAGCGCCTCTTCGTGGTGGCTGGGAAGAGCCAAGTTGTTCTGCCAACTTCCCGCATCCGGTTACCCCGTTGCCAAGACCGTTGGGCCGATGGGCCTACGGTACAGCAGGTTGGTCAGGGTGTCAAGGGCCTTCGACAGGCTTCCGGCGTCGAGCCGGTTGCTCTGTCAGGATGGCCGCATGGTTATTGGGTTTGCTGGGGGCGGGGGAATGCCCTTACCCCAGGCAGGGGTTGATTTCATTGGGTCCAAGGACGCCCTGCAAAGTTATTTCAGCATTTTTAGACCATTTCTTCTTGCGGCGGGGATTAGTTGCGGTGTAGATTCTGATCGGCCCGCCGCCGAGGCCCCAAGGAGAATGCACGGATGCGAATCGCCATGACCAAGCCGTTGTTCGCGTGGGATTGTCTGGATGACAGCCCCGACCTGGCCACCGTTCGAGACTTCCTGCACGCCCTTCCCGACGCCCAACTGCTGGAATCGCTGAGGCGGTGGCGAGGACGCGGACGCGACGACTATCCCGTCACCGTCCTGTGGGGGGTAACGGTCCTGACGGTGCTGCTGCGGCACACCACCATCGAGGCCTGTCTGGCGGAGCTCCGCCGCAACGCCGGCCTGCGGCGGTTGATCGGCATCCAGGACCCGGACGGTGTGCCCAAGAAGTGGAACATGTCGCGCTTCCAGGCCGTCCTGGGCAGCGAGCCCCACCTGTCGCTGTTGCAGGAGATGTTCAACACGATGGTCCAGCGGCTGGGGGGCGTGGTGAAGGAGCTGGGCCGTCAGACGGCCGGGGACGCCACGGGGCTGTCGGCCCGTCCCCCGCGGGGCCAGGGCGGCCGAAGCGACCTGGATCAGCCCACCGGGGGCAGGAAGGAGTACATCGACGACGAAGGCAAGGTCACCAAGGTGGTGGAATGGTTCGGCTACAAGCTGCACCTGCTAGTGGACGTGCAGGCCGAAGTGGCGCTGTCCTACCGGGTGACGTCCGCTAACCGTGGCGACTGCGAAGTCCTGCCGGAACTGGTCGAACAGGCGCGGATCAACCTGGGGGACGACCTGGAGAACCAGCCCTCCGTCAGCCGGATCCAAACGCTGGCCTACGACAAGGCCGCCGATGCGCAGGAGGTGCACGAACGGCTGGACGAGGTCGGCATCAGTCCGCTGGTGCAGATGCGTTCGCTGTGGAAGGACGATCCCGAACGGAAGCTACCCGGGCACGACGGCAACAGCAACGTAGTCTACGACGAGGCCGGGACGATCTACTGCTATGACACGGTGTCGGATCCGCCGGTGCGGCGGGCGATGGCGTACATTGGCCACGAGAAGTCGCGCGGGACGCTGAAGTACCGCTGCCCGGCCTGCCACGGCGGCTACCGCTGCCCCAGCCACGGGCGCTGCAACGCGGGCAAACGCTACGGCAAGACGGTCCGGGTCAAGCGGGAGATCGACCTGCGTCGCTTCCCTCCGATCCCGCGGGCGACCAAGACGTTTGAGCGTCTGTACAAGGGGCGCACCTCGGTGGAGCGCGTCCACGCCCGCACCAAGGTGTTCTGGGGAGCTGACGATGGCAACGTCACGGGCGCCGAGCGCTTCCACGCCACGGTGGGGGTGGTGATGGTTGTGCACGTGGGCCTGGCGACGCTGCTGGCGGCCTGCCCCCGCTGGGAAGGAACGCTCGGGCAGACGCGCCTCAGTCCCATCGCCGAGGCGCTGCGGGAGAAGATGCCGCACTGACGGGTGTGGCATGGAGGGCGTGCAGGGGGCAACGGGGCTTGCTGCGCCGACCGCGCCTCCTCTGGCTCGAATCACCCGTTCTGCCCCCTCTGCTCCGGCCCGTCGACCCGCGCCACGCTTGCACCGGCCCGCTTCCCCTCGCCAAAGCCCCCGCTCACGGGCCACAACGCAACCGGCTCGAACGGGGCCGGGGCACGGGGTTCGGATAGTCAACCCCCGGCCACAAGGGCCGGGGGCTAAATAGTTGGACATGCCCGGGGCGCCGCCGGGCATAGGGCGATGAGCCCCCCAGCGGAAGAGGGGGGTCACACCGCCTCCCAAAGTACATGGGTCGAGCGTTGCCAGTGCCCGGGTGCCCCGACCTCCCACAGTGTCCGGATGGAACGCGTCACGCGTGGGGTTTGGGCGGGTTGCGGATGTGGTCGAGGACGGCGGCGATCTTGCGCCAGTGGGTGCCGCGCCACAGGAGCTTGCCGCAGCGGTCGCAGCGCCAGAAGCGGTCGTGGGCGGCGTAGGCCTTGGCGGGGGCCTCGCCGCGGACGGCGGACTTGTCCACCTCCTCCAGCACGCCGCCGCAGGCCATGCAGCGCGACTCGTCGCACACGCCCAGGCCCAGCTCGCCCAGAACGAACGCCAATTGCCGAGTCTTGGGCAGGCCCCGCGGCACGTACACCGCACGCACCGTCTTGTGGCGGATCACGTTGCGGTCGAACAGCCCCCCGTCGCTGC
>CAZNSB010000636.1:2706-3133 GCA_964575155.1 uncultured Planctomycetaceae bacterium
GGGGGGGTGGGCGTTTCGTATACTCCTTCCAGAGGTTTCGGGGCCGCCCGGGCGATTCGCTAGGGTGCGCCCCTGGCAGCGGCCCGGAGCCTGGATATCGGCGGGCGACGCGGGAGTTAGACGCCCCGCGTCGCTCCGCCGACAATCCGGAGGGACGGGCGCGGTGGGTGCGCAACGCCGCGCCTGTTTTTTTGCGCTTTCCCAGCCCTTCGGGCCCTACCGCGCCTGCGGGTCGTAGGGCTTTTGCGGAGGCCTGGGCCGTTCGTGCCTCGGGCCGTGATCGTCCCTGCGGTTGGTCCTGGGCCGCGGCGGCGGGGCGGGTCCGAAGGCCGCCCGCTTCTCCGGGACGTGCTGCTCGAGGTACTCCAGCAGCACGTCGACGAAGCGCTGGGCGCGGTCCTGGTACCCGTCTGACAGAATGGACTTG
>CAZNSB010000637.1:0-3121 GCA_964575155.1 uncultured Planctomycetaceae bacterium
GCCCCGGGCGACATGCTGGCGGTGGTCACCGACGGGTTCTTCGAGGCCTGCGACGCCGCCGAGCAGCAGTTCGGCATGGAGCGGATCCGCCAAGGGCTCCGCCGCCACCGCGACCTGTCGGCCGCCGACATGATCGACCACCTCCGCCGCGAGGTCGAGCAGTTCACCCGCTACGCCCCCCAGGCCGACGACCTGACGGCCATCATCGTCAAGAGAACGTGACGGCGTTCGAAACCATACAGACCGCCCGCAGCCGGCCGTCTGCGGACTGAAGGGACGGTGGAGGAGCCCGCCGCGTGGCGCACGCGAAGAAGTTCCCCGACGACGAATCCAAGGTCGACTGGCTGATCGCGCGGACGCGGGCCCACGGGGGGCTTGCCCCCGTGGACATCGAGCGATTCTGGGCCGACCAGCAGGCCGCCCGCGCCGATCCGTTCGGGCCCGACATCCCCCAGGTGCCCCTGGGGATCATGATGAGCGGGGAGTGCGTCTACGACGAGCTGGGCATGCCGGAGGACCACTGGCGGTACGCCCACGACGGCCGCTGGCGGGCGGAGGTGAACAAGGCGTACAACGACAAGGCCTGCGAGATCGTCGGGCGGCGGCTGCTGAACGAGACGCGGCGCGACCCGTCGCGCGAGTACAAGAACCTCGGCGGGCTGCACGACGTCTTCGAGGCCGAGAGGGCCTGGAACGAGCTGTCGCAGTCGTACTGGCTTCACCGCTCCGCCGGCAGCGAGGACGAGCTGAAGGCCCTGCTGGACCGCGTCGAGGACCGCGACGTCCGCGCCTGCATCCTGCCGGCCGACTGGGCTGAGCAGAAGGCCCGGTTGGAGCCGCTGGGGGTCAAGCCGCCGCGGTACCGCAACCAGCGCGGGCCGGTCACCTTCGCCATGAGCATCTACGGCGTGGAGGAGCTGATCTTCCTCATCCTGGACAACCCGCCCCTGGCGGAGCGCTTCCGCGACGCGATCCTGCGGAGCATGCTGGCCATCCGCCGCATCCTCGACGAAGAGGCCGGGTACACACCCCAGACCGCCCCCCGCGGCTTCGGCTTCCTCGACGACAACTGCGCCCTGCTGACCCCGGAGATGTACGAGCGGTTCGGGTACCCGATCCTCAAGGGCGTCTGGGAGTATTGCAGCCCCGACCCCGGCGACCGCCGCGGGCAGCACAGCGACTCGGCGATGGAGCACATCGTGCCGATCCTCGGGAGGCTGAACCTGACGGACACGAACTTCGGCCCGACGGTGATGCCAGACTGGATTCGCCGGCACTGCCCGAACGCCGTGATCATGGGCGAGCTGGCCCCGTTCACCTTCAGCCGGGATGACCAGCCCGGCATCGTCGGTGAGTTCCTCCGCGACCACCAGATGACGAAGGAGTCGCGCGGGCTGCTCTTCACCACGGCCGGCAGCATCAACAACGGCTCGCGCCTCACGGGCATGCGCCTCATCATGTCCGCCATCCAACACTTCGGCCGGTACAAGGAGTAGGCCGCCCCCGGCATGCCGTCGTCGTCGCCTCGGCCCCCTGGAAGGAGGCACTCACCTGGCGCCTCGGGCCCGAAGGAACCGGGCCGTGTTCTTCTTCCCCCACCGGAGGGCGAAATCGAGCGGTGTCCGCCCGGACGTGGTCTTGGCATTGATGTCGTACCCATCCTCCAGCAGATACGCGATCATGGCCCTTCGCTTTTCGCCGTCGTCCCCATGGATGCCGAAACACCCGCCCGCCGCTGCATGCAGCGGGGTGAGGCCGAATCCGCAAGGGTCCGGGGCGGCTCCTCTCTGCTTGAGCAGCTTGAAGACCCGGATGTGCCCGCCCGCCGCCGCCAAGAGCAAAGGGCTCCAGCCCGGAATCTTGCTCCATTCCTCCCCGCGCTTTGGGCACTTGTATGTCAAGCCACGCGTATGGAGGTTCACTTCCTCAAACCCCTTGAACTCAGGGGCCAGGGGCTCATTGATGGCCGCCCCGTGGGACAGGAGGCACTCGACGGCCCTGTCGTTCCCGAGAATGACGGACCAGTGAAGCAACGTGAAACCCAGTTTGTCCCTGGCATGCACATTCAGGCCGCCTGCAACCAGGGCAGTCAACTCCTCTGTCTTCCCGTCATTGATGGCCACAAAGGCGCGCTGCTCCGGCGTTGCGCACCCGCCGACGAGGGACAGGAGGATGGGCGCCGCGCCCCAGAGCATGTGTCTCATGGGGTCTTCCTCCCCCGCTCTGCGGGCGCCCCGGCCGGCGCCGAAGCCGGGGCGGATCGGGTGGCCGGGCCCGGAAAGTTCGGCTCGTAGCCGAGTTCGGCCATCCTGTTCCTGGCATACTCCCATGCCCGATCAAAGGCCTTCTGGTCGCGCCGCCGGTCTTTTTCAGCGTACCCGCCGTATCCGCCGGCAGTGAGCGTTCTCCGCTCCTTCAAACACCACCCGAAGAGGACATCGAGGAAGAGGACATCGAGATAGTACACCTCCGTCTTGCGGTCGGCCTTGAAGACGCGAATGACGTCAGGGGTGATGGTCCCGTCGAGCTTGTAGTGCTCATCCCAGTCGGACCAGTACCCACAGACCCCCACGTATCCGGGAACGAGCGGGACCACAATCGTGTGGTTGGGATTCGCGGACCTGATGTTGATGACCGGAATGATTAAGGCCCCTGCGCAGGCTGTCCGCGTCCCTATTCTCCAAGGCACCCGCACCTTTCCCTCCCTGATCTCGAAGCAGCCGTACATGTCCGGCGGCGTGGGCCAGACCTCGTACTCCGAGGTCAGAATCAGCAGGCCTGAGGGAACGGGCCGGCCGTGGTCGTCCAGCACGGCATACGTGTGCCCATATCCGGGCGCGCCGGCCGGGATGGTCGGCACGGGTAGGATGCACCCGGCGAGGAAGCAGCCGCCGGACAGTGCTCCCAGGCCGAGAATCACTCGCCCCAAGATGGAACCGCGCGCGTCCATCCGTCTTCGGACTCGAAGTCCGATCCCGGGTTCCTCGCCCCACGGCCCCGGCCGCGGCGCGCACAGGTTACCCGCGAGGGCTTCCAGCCGCAATGCCGGATTCGCGGCAAAGCCCACGGATGGCTATCCGTGGGCTTTCCCATCTTGCGCAGGCGGCACAGGCGGTTCAGT
>CAZNSB010000638.1:0-2238 GCA_964575155.1 uncultured Planctomycetaceae bacterium
TCCCTAACGGGTTGAGCGTGTGCGGCTTGCGAGCGTGCTGTGCAATTCTATGCTCTTATACGCCCCGAACGCAAATCCGGGTTGGACAGCACGCGGAAAATGTCGCCGCTGCCCCCCTAGCATTATCGGTCCGGCCAGGCAAACATTTGGCAGCGAAACCAAAACCCGGTAAGATACCGCCCGAACGATCCCAAGCACCGGGAGCGGCAGAGCCATGATCCAATGCAACGAATGCGAGCACTTCCACCGAAACGAACAAGGGCAGGTCAGCTTCAGTTGCGACCCCTTCACCAATATCAGAGAGCCCGAGTGCGTCCTGAAGTGGCAGCTCATCAAGATCAACCAGATGGTCGAGGCCTACCACGCCACGCTGAGCTACTACCAGAAGCTCGCCCCCATGCAGGACAAGCTCTTCAAGGCCATGGAACGCGAGCTCGACGACATGGACGACGGGGAAAGCTGGAAGCACTCCGAGGACGACGAGGACGAGGAAGAGGAAACCCCCTCCTGGTAGCACCGCCGGACCAGCCCGCGGGTCGCGAGAGCCTCGCCCAGCTCCGCGATTTCTGGCGCTCCCGCCGCCTGCCCGAAGCCGCCTGGGCACAAGCCCTCGAACGCTTCGAGCGCTACCGCCAACTCATCCGCACCCACAATGAAAGCGCCGGCCTGATGGGGCGCGTGTCCGAGGAGGACTTCCACCGCAAGCACCTCGCCGACAGCCTCGCCCTGCTGACCGTCTGGGGCGGGTTGCTCGCCGGGCCGGTCGAGCTGGCCGACGTCGGCTCCGGGGCGGGGCTGCCGGGGATCGTCCTGGCCGTCGCCCTGCCGGAGCTGCGGCTGGTCGCCATCGAGTCCAACCGCAAGAAGGCCGACTTCGTCGCCCTGGCGGCGCGCGAGCTGCACCTGGCGGATCGGGTGCAGGTGGTCGCGCGCCGCAGCAGGGAGCTGGCCGGCGACCCCAGCTACCGCGGGCGGTTCGGCGTGGTCACCGCCCGCGCCGTCGCCGCCGCCGACAAGCTCATCCGAGACACCCGCCGCCTGCTCGCGCCCGGCGGATCGCTGGTCCTGTACAAGACCCCCGACGCCGTGACGGAAGAGATGCCCCTCGCCCGTCGCGAGGCCGGCAAGCACGGCCTGGGCGTCGAGACGAGCGACCCCGTCGCCCTCCCCGGAGGGGCCGGGACGCGGCAGTTCCTCCGCATCACCCGGCCCGCTTGATCCCCCACGTCCGCCCAATCCGCGCAGCCCGTCGACCGATGTCCCTCCCGACCCTCTACTCCCGCCGGATCCGCACCTCCCGCCCCGTGGCCGCCGACTTGTAGATCGCATCCAGGATCAACTGAACGTGAAGCCCGTGCTCGCCCGTCGCCAGCGGCTCCCTTCCGTCCAGGACCGCGTCCACGAACTCCTCGTACGCCGGCGGGCAGGGCATGTCCACCTGCTGCAGCCGGCTCTCCCACAGCGTCTCGTCCTGCTCGGTGAAGACCCGGGCCTCGAACTCGTACCCCTTCTGGGGGAAGTTCCGCTGAATGATCCCGCCCTCCGTGCCGTAGAGCTGCGTGACCATGTCCTCCCGGTGCTCGCTGTAGCCCGCCCAGCTCGCCTCCAGGATCAGCGTCGCGCCGTTGTCGAAGCGGATCAGGGCGCAGCCCAGGTCCTCCACGTCGAACGTCTTGCCGCGCTCGGCCGCCACGCGGGCGCCGATCACGTTGTAGGCCGATCCGCTGACCGTCACCGGGCGCGGGTTGCCCATCAGCCACATCGCCAAGTCCAGCCGGTGCACGCCCAGATCGATAATCGGCCCGCCGCCGGAGAGCTTCTTCTGCCCGAACCACCCGCCGAAGCCCGGCAGCCCGCGGCGGCGGTGCCACACCGTCCGGCCGAAGTAGATCTCGCCCACCAGCCCGCTGTCCACGATCCCCTTGAGCGCCCGGCTCTGGGCGGTGAAGCGGAAGGAGAAGTTGATCATCAGCGTCCTGCGGGCCTTGCGGGCGGCGGCCAGCATCGCCCGGCCTTGGCGGGCATTCATCGCCATGGGCTTCTCGCACAGCACGTGCAGGCCCGCCTTGAAGGCCGCGATCGTCACCGGCGCGTGCAGGTAGTTCGGCAGTGCCACGCTGACCGCGTCCAGGTCCAGCTCCCCCGCCGCCGCCAGCAGCTTCCGCCAGTCGGTGAACCGGCGGTCCTCCTGCACGTCGGCCGCCCGCTCCGCCAGCCTCGCCCGGTCCTGGTCGCACA
>CAZNSB010000638.1:2248-3120 GCA_964575155.1 uncultured Planctomycetaceae bacterium
GAGCTGTTGGCGATGGGCTTTTCGAGGTAGACGTGCTTGCCCGCCTCGAGCAGCGGGATCGCGACGGCAGCGTTGGACGGCCACAGGACGATGGCCGCCGCAGCATCGAACTCGGCTCCCCGCAGCAGGTCGTCCACGGAGCCGAACGCGGCGGGGATGTGGTAGCGGTCGGCGACTTTCTGCGCCAGCCCGCCGTCCTGGTCGCACACCGCCACCACGCGGCACCGCGGGTACTGGAGGTACGCCTTCAGGTGCGCCCGGCCCATCCCCAGCCCGATCACCGCCACGTTCAGCACCTTCTTCTTCGCCGCCACGATCCGCTCCTTCCGGCAATGTCGATTCGCTCCCCGACGCCCCCGCGACAGTACACATCCCCGCACACACGTCAAGCGCCTACCCCCTCCCGGGCGCCAAAGAGCCCCCCAGCGAGAGCGGGGGGTTGGGATCCTTCCGTACGCCACGCCCTCTCCCCGTCGGCGCCAGCCGAGGCAGGGCCACTTCAGTGATCCCTGGCCGTTTCCACCCGCCGTACCCGCATACAGGGGTGTTTGCACGGGTGGGTGTTTACAAAACCGCAGGATGTAAACACCCCCGGAAGTCTTGTATGAGTATCTACTATAAAGTCTTATCGCAATTCCAGGGGTGTTCCCGCCGCCGGCGTGTAAACAGGCGTAAACACCCTTGCCCCGGTTGCCCCGCGCCGGCCTGGACGGGAGGCGGAAGCGAGAGGTGTTTACACCACCGTCGGATGCGCGGCTCCCCCGCGGCCGCTCTTCCATGTGAGACAGCGCCGTGGTGGGCGGGTTCGCCCGCCCTGCGGGTCAGAGGGTGAGTTGCACGTTGCTGGCCTGGCCGAGCTCGTTGAGTTTGGC
>CAZNSB010000639.1:0-3117 GCA_964575155.1 uncultured Planctomycetaceae bacterium
GGGTGGGGTCGGCGTCGGGCCACTCGCTGCCGAACTGCGACATGCACGTCGCCGGGGCGTGGTCGAGGCGGATGCCCTCGACCACCCGCGACTTGCGGTTGTGGACGTGGGCGCTGATGATCAGGTCGGCGCCCGTGGCGTGAAACGCCTCCATCAGCCGGCCCCGGCCGGGCTCGTCGATGCCGAAGTACCAGCAGTGGTATTGCTGCGGGTCGGTGATGTCCCAGTTGGGCTCGTGAAGGTCGTGGATGAAGAGCGGGTAATGCATGACCCAGACGTGATGGGCCTCGCGGGGGAGCTTCTTGAGCCCGTCCATCCACTCCCAGAGGTCGGCCTCTTCCGGCAGGTGCGAGTTGACCAGCATGTCGCAGAAGCCCGAGAACCGCACGCCCTTGCGGACGAAGCTCCACTGCGTCGGGCCGAAGACCGAGGCGAACTGCTCGATCTGGGCGGGCGTGATGTTCAGGGCCAGATCGTCGCGGTCGTCGCGGGCGCCCCGGACGCGCGTGTGCTTGTTGCCGGTGTCCATGTTCCCGCAGACGACGTGGACGGGAAACGGCAGCGCATCGAGATCCTCCTTGATCGCCTCCAGCTCGAAGAGATGGAAGCTGCCGTCGCGTGTCAGGTCGCCGCCGAGAAGCAGCAGCTCCGGGCCGATCCCGACGATCTGCCTCCGGGCCGTCTGCCAGTTCTCGTTCCACGCCGGGGCGAACCGGAACGACCGCGGCGAGCCCACCTGGATGTCCGCCACGTGAACGAACGTCCACGGCTCCATGCCGATCCTCCTGCCAGCGCGCCGTTACCGGACGATATCGAAGTAGCGCTGGAAGAAGCGCTGTGCGTCGACGGCGGCGGCGACGGTGTGCGGGCCGGCGTCGTCGGGGCGGAAGACGGTCCAGCCCAGGGTCGGGCGGCTGAGCGAGACCTCGACGCGGCCGGTGCGGTACTCGCACAGGTCGGGGGCGAAGATGCTCGCGGCGGCGAGGGGGTCGTGGAAGGTGATCTGCCCCCGGCCCTTGGCGAACCAGACCTCGGCGAAGTCGCGGACGGGTTGGAGGACCTTTGCGGTGAAGCGCCGGCGGCACTGGTCGGCGTCCAGGCGGCACTGCGTGGTCACGTCGAGGCCGTAGGAGACGTGCCGCGGCGGGCGGGATTGGGCCCCCGCCCCGTAGACGATGGCCGTGGCGTGCGGGTCGCCGATGGCGTTCCACTCCCCGCCCATGGCGGAGAAGAACCGCCCGCACATCAGCACCATCTGCTTGAGCATGCCCGGGACCTCCGGGTCCGTCGCGAACAGCAGGCCCGCGTTCGTCAGCGGGCCGATGGTCAGCAGCGTCACCTCGCCCCGGTGCGCGCGGATCGTCTCCCGCAGGAACTCCACCGCGGTGTTGGGGGGGAAGTCGCGCCGGCGGTCCCACTCGCCCAGAGCGGCCGCCTGCTGGGCGACCTTCTGCCGCATCTCGATCAGCAGCGCCTCCGGGCAGCCGGAGTGAACGGGCACGTCGTCCCGCCCGACGTTCCGGCAGACGGCCGAGACCATCTCCGCGCGCTTCTCGGGCTCGCCCGTGACGGTGGTCACGCCGAGCAGCTCGCACCTCGGCTCGCTGAGCAGGTACGCCAGCGCCACCGCGTCGTCGATGTCCGTGCCGATGTCCGTGTCCAGAATGACCTTGACCTTCTCCTCGCCCATCACGTGCTCCCTGAGATTGAAGAGCCGCCGTTGCGTCATCGCCCGCCCGCCGGTAGGCGGCGCCCGGCAACGCGCCTGACCATCTTGGAGTGGAGCCGGCCCCGGGCAGACTCAACCCGACGCCTGGTAGATCGCCGGTCGGTATCGCGGCGGGGGCACGGGGCGCCCGGCATCGCGGGCTGCCTGAAGCCAGGCCTCCTTGGCCTTGCTCACCTCGGCCAGGGCCTCTTCCGGCGTCGCGCCGAACGCCGAGCACGACTCAAGGTCGGGGATGTCGGCGATGTACCCGCCGTCCTCTTCGCTGTAGAAGATGTTAATGTGGTAGTCGCTCACGTCATTCCTCCAGCCTTAGATTGTACCGTTCTACCAGTCGGAGGAAGTGGCGAATCTGATACGGTTTTGCCTGCCCGCCCACATCCTGGAGATTGATCACTTCCCGGGTCCCCGCGTGCACGAAGATGTGGTGGCTTCCGGCGGTCCGGGCCAGCACGAACCCGAACCCCTCGACAAGGCTCAAGAAGTCACGGAAGGCAACGTTCTGCACCGCCCCGCGGGCCAGGCGCCCTAGCAGCTTCTTGCGATTCACAATCCACCCCTATTCAAACAGCGCCGTGCCGATGCGGAGGAGGGTGGCGCCTTCCTCGACGGCGACTTGGTAGTCCTGGGTCATGCCCATGGACAGGTGGCGAAAGTCCCCGCCCCCGACCTTCTCCTTGACCATCTCCTCGAAGATCTCCCGCAGCCTCACGAACGTCGGGCGGGCCTTCTCCGGATTGGACGCCAGCGGGGCCATCGTCATCAGCCCCAGCAGGCGGACGTGCTTCAGGGTGCAGATCTGCTCGCCCAGGGCCACCGCCGCCCCGACGGCGACGCCGTGCTTGGCCGGCTCCTCCGAGCAGTTGACCTGGAGGAGGACGTCGGCGGCGCGGCCGCGCTGGGCGGCGCGGTGGTCGATCTCCTCGGCGAGGCGCAGCGAGTCCACGGAGTGGATGGCCGCGGCGACGTCGAGGACCTTCCTGACCTTGTTGCGCTGGAGGTGCCCAACCATGTGCCAGCGGACGGTGGGGACGGGCTGCCTCCGCCGCCGGGAGAGCCACCCGGCGACCTCCTCCGCTCGCGAGACAAGCTGCCGGGCGCGGTTCTCGCCGATGTGCTCCACGCCCAGCTCGATGAGGGTCTTGACGTCATCGACGCCGGCGGCCTTGGTCACGGCGACGAGCTGGACGGCGGCGGGGTCGCGGCGTGCGCGTTCGGCGGCCGCGACGATGTTCTCGCGGACGCGCTGAAGGTTGTCGCGGAGGCTCCTTCGATTGGCCGCCATGGGGTGAGAGCCTACCTGATCGGCCCGCCCGTCACAAGGGCCCCTCGGCGTCGGGTGTCGAACCCGAATAGTAATGTCCGGTCTTAACCAGATAAGAATGTCCGCT
>CAZNSB010000640.1:0-3090 GCA_964575155.1 uncultured Planctomycetaceae bacterium
TCATCATCTTCGGGGCCCTGGCCGGGTTCATCGTCGAGGCCATCAAGACCTGATTTCGTTGCGGATTCCGGACCCGCCTGCCGCAGGCAGGGCGGGCACGTTGACGAAGCGGGCCGCAACAGGACTACTACATCGTCAAGATTGAAAGTGTGGGTGCCATGGCGGCCGCTGTCTGCCGCCATGCCTTCTTGCGGAGGACATGGCGGCGAACGACGGCCGCCATGGCACCCACAGAATCAAAGTTGACGGTACACTACGCCTGCTCCCGGACCGGCGCCAGGTCGGCGATGGGGATCTGCATTTCGAAGGCCCCGGCCTGGACGACGGCCTGGTCCTTTTCATGGTGGAAGCGGATGAGCGTGGCCCGTTTGTGGAAGGGCACGACGTAGACCTGCTGGCCGGGGGCGACCTTGAGGACGGCCTGGCGGTCGGCCTTGGCGGCCCGGCTGTCTGGGCTTCGGCGGTGGAGGGGGCGGTCCTTGGGCCTTTCCTTGGGGCGGGACTTTTCGCCCGGGCGCTGCGCCCTCGCGCGGGCAAAAGGGCCCACCTGCGGGAACAGCTCCTGGACGGGAAGCTCCAGCTCGCCCCGGTCGGTCTGGACCTTGGCCCGCCCGCCGAGCAGGTCCAGCTCCACCAGCTTGCCCTTGCCCGGCGGGCGGGCGATGGAGACCTCCCGCCCGACGCGGGCGGCCCCCAGCGCCACCAGCCAGCGGTCGAACTGCTCCCGCCGCGCCCGCGCCTGGGCGAGGGAGCGATGGTATTCGGTCTGTAGTCGTTCGGCCTCGGCGCGGAGGGTCTCGGTGTGGCGGGCCTGGGCGAGGATCTGCTCCCGCAGCGAGGCGATTTCCTGGCGGACGCCGACCTGGCCCAGGTCCGGGATCAGCTCCTTCAGCGGCACCTCCACCTGGAGGTGGTCCACGTCCACCACGGCGACCTGCTTGTTGAACTGGATCCGCACCAGCCGGCCGGTCTTGTTCATCCGGGGGACCTGCACCTCGTCGCCCGCCCTGAACTCCGACAGCGACGCCAGCCAGCTCTCGAAGCGCTCCTGGAGCCCGTGCAGGTCGGCCAGCTTGGCGGCGTAGCTCTCCTGCGCGCTTTCGGCCGCCAGGCGGGCGGCGTGCGCCTGCGACCGCGCCTGCTCGGAAGCCCGCCGGCTGGCGGTGGTGGCGCGGATGGCGCGGCGGAAGGTCTCGCTGTCGGCGCTGAGGTGCTTGCGGGCGGCGGCGACGACGTGCTTGCCCAGGCCCATCGCCCCCGAGACCGTGATGGCGTGGCTCTCCCCGGGCTCCCCGATCCGCAGGTGGTAGGTCGGACGAAGCGTCCGCGTGTCGAACTCCACCGACGCGTTGTCCACCCGCTCGTGGTTGAAGGCGTACGCCTTCAGCACGCTCAGGTGGGTGCTGGCCATGCCCAGGCACCCGATCCGCCGCAGCTCGTCCAGGACCGCCTGCCCGATGGCGCCGCCCTCGTCGGGGTCGGTCCCCGCCCCCAGCTCGTCCAGGAGCACCAGGCAGTACCGGTCGGCCAGGCGGAGGATGTTGCGGATCCGCCGGATGTGCCCCCCGAAGGTGCTCAGCGACTGCTGAAGCGACTGCTCGTCCCCCACGTCGATGAGCACGTCGCGGAAAACCGGCAGCGACGAGCCTCGCTGCGCGGGGATGTGAAGCCCCGACTGCGCCATCACCGCCAGCAGGCCCACCGTCTTCAACGCCACCGTCTTGCCCCCCGTGTTCGAGCCCGTGATGATCAGAAGGTCGAAGTCCGTCCCCAGCCTCACGTCGATCGGCACCACCTCGCGCGGCCGCTGCCCGGGCGCCCACGTCCGCCCCGACCCGCCCGACCGCTCCCGCTGATAGCACTGCTCCAGAAGCAGCGGGTGCCGCGCGCCGTGAAGTTGCAGCCCGCCGCGCTCGCTGACCGCCGGGCACGTCAACTCGAACTCGTACGCGTACTGCCCCTTCGCCGAGACCAGGTCGATCTGCGCCAGCGTCCGGAGCGCCGAGAGCATCTCCTCCCGCCGTCGCTGCACCTGGATCCCCAGCTCGTTCAGCAGCCGGGCGATCTCGCGACGCTCCGCGTCCAGCAGCGCCACGAGGTGGTTGTTCAGCTCGACGGATTCGTTCGGCTCGACGAAGAGGGTGGCCCCGGTGTGGGAGGCCCGGTGGACGACCCCGGGCAGCTCGTGGCGGTGCTCGGCCTTGACCGGCAGGACGAAGCGGTCGTCGTGGAGGGTGACGGTGGGGTTCTGGAGGATGCGGGCCACTTCCGAGCGGCGGACGTACCCGTAGATGACCTCGTGGATGCGGCGCCGGGTCTCGTCGATCTCCCGCCGCGTCCGCCCCAGCGTCGCCGAGGCGGTGTCGAGCACCTCCCCGCGGGAGTCGACCACCCCGCGGATGGCGTGGACCTCGGCGTGGAAGTCCGGCAGGTCGCCGCCCATCTGGCGGAGGAGTTCGAGCGGCTCGGGGAGTTCGGCGGCCCATCGTCGGACGGCGCCGGCGCCGTCGAGGGCGGAGGCGATGGCGGCGAAGTCTTCCCCGGAGGCGCCCCCGCCCGGGGCGGCGCGGCCGAGGGCGGCGGTGATGTCGGTGATCCCCCCGAACGGCGGGGGGCCGTAGTCCCGCAGCGCCCGCACCATCTGCGAGGTCTCCTCCAGCCAACGGGCGACCGTCTCCGGGCGGCGCGACGGGCCGATCCGCCCCGCCAACTCCCGCCCCAGCCCGCAGCGGCAGTACCGCTGGAGGATCCGGCGAACCTGGTCGAATTCAAGCTTCTCAAGTGTGAAAGCGTCCACGGGGGCGTTTCCGAGTTGATCGGGATGGTAACAACCAGGGGCCCATTCTACCCCGAAACCGCCCATCGCAAAAAAAAAGTTGGCCGAAAGCAGCGGGATCGATCCGCCCCCGCCGCCTCGCCCCGGCGGGCTTGGCGTGTAGATTCCGCGGGCGATTGGCCGATAAGACCTCAAGGCACAGGGCGGGCAGGAAAGGCGACCCGGTGATCTACGCGGCGTTTTCGGTGTATCTGCTCGGGATCCTCTTCGCGGGGCGAGGCATCTACCGCCTGTGGGCGGGCATGGTCAAGCCG
>CAZNSB010000641.1:0-3081 GCA_964575155.1 uncultured Planctomycetaceae bacterium
TTCCGGTGGCGTCCTGGGTGAGCGTCTGGTCCACGCGGATGCCGATCTCGCCCCCGGACAGGTCGCCGGCGACCAGGTGCCCCGCCAGTATCTTCTCTGTCAACGTGCCTCGCATGCGACGTCGCTTCCGTCCGGGCGCCGCCGGCGCCAGACTCGTCGGATTTTACGCCAGGGGACAATGGCATGCACGGCTGAACCTGACGGTTTTCGCCCCGGCGTGACGGAAGCCGGCGACAGCCTGCCGCGGGCGGGAGGGCCCGGCATTTGTAACTCCCCAAGGGACGGTCCCTTCCAGCCCATGGCGCCGCCTGTCCGCAAAGCCCCAGCCAGGCAAAGCCCCGCCCCGGGGGGGCGCGCCCGGCAGATGCCCCCGGGCCCCAACCATCTTTCGTAAGGCTCGTTATGGAAAATGGTCCTGATTTTTTGGGGCTGGATGGGGGGGATCCGGCCCGGAGCGGTCCCGTGGCAAAGCCTCTCCGAAGACCCGATTCAAAAAAAAGTCGAGGGCCAGGCGTTTTTGCTATTGACAAATCACCGGTTCGAGGTAGGATAAGCATAGTGAGTCGCCTGAGGGCGGCGGGCCTGTCAGCATGGAGCCAAGGAGGGCGGAAAGCCAGTCCCGCCCGTGCAGCACCGGGTTTGGTCGCTCGTCAGGTGGCTGCTGGAATTGACAACTTAGCGTGCTCCGCCGAATGCCTCCAGCAGAGGCAGGGCCTGCCCCGGAGCCCGGGGCGGCGGCGGTTTTAATTTCAGGAAGTGTCTTGACAGCTCTCCGCAGAGGCAGTATAATGCGGAACTAGATAATGAGGCGGGTGCGGTGCCCGCCAGGCTCAAGCTTGCTGCTTGTGCTTGTTGCTTGACGCTTCGCTTTGGCTTATGCTTGCACGTTCAAATTGGCTTAGCCCAATGCAAGAGCATCTGACTGCAAAGGATTCGGCATCCTAGCGGAGGACATGTCTTGCAGGACGGGAGAACCGTCCGCCCCATCCGTGTTGGAGCGGGTGGCCGAAACGGAGAGAAGGAAGAAGAAAAGGAGCTCGCAATGAAGAAGGTACTGGCTGCATTGGTTGTGTGCTCGGTGGCGTCCGTTGGCTTGGCCGACCTGACGGTCCAGGTTGTAAAGAACGCCTCCCCGGGCACCGGGCTGGACAGCTACTCGATCTGGTTCAAGGGCGACACGCCGGGCGACGCCCTGGCCGGGTTCGTCGGCAGCATCACGGGGACGCTCCACCAGGGATGGTACTGGGTTTCGCCTCCGGGCTTCTGGTACAAGACCCCGTACAACAACACCGGTACGGACAACGCCAAGGACACCCGGCTGATGTTCCCCGAGGACTGGAACACCACCGTCAGCGGGTGGAAGCCGATCGAGGACAACGCGAGCCCCGTCCTTGCCACCGACGGGGTGTACTACGGCTGGGGCACGTACCTCGCCGGGGGGGTCGGCACGGACATGGTCGTCGCCCTGGTGCCTGCGTATCAGACGACGGACCTGGAGTTTGCCCGGGTGGTCGTCCCGACCGACTCGCAGTTCACCCTGACGGGAGAGGCCGGGGCCGCCAACGAGAAGCAGAAGCTGGTCCTTGACATCACGGTGCCCGAGCCGGCGACAATGGGCCTGCTGGCGCTGGGTGCCGCCGCGGCACTCATCCGGCGCCGTCGCTAGCTTCTGCGGAGGCGCCGCCGCACCTGCCGTCAACGTTGGGCCCCGATGCGGCAGGCGCAGCGTGCCGGTAGCGCGGAGCCTCGATACGCGGATGCGAGAGAAGATGCGCGAGCTCCTGAGGTAGTTGGAAGATAGGTGCCGCCGGTTTCCAGTGGAAGGAGAAGGCGGCACCGGCCAGACACGGATCGCTGTGCCGGCTGCCGGATGGCAGCCGGCACAGCGGTTTTTTGCGCCCCCCACCGCAGCTCCGCGCCTCGCCAAGCCCCGGCCAAGGGCCCTTCGAGGGCCCCCTGGCCCAGCCACGGGGGCAGAATCAGGCGCGGAGTAGCTGTAGCCGCTGGCGCCGGAAGGCCTTGGCGGCCCTGGAGGGCTCCCGCTCCCGCAGGGCACGAGTTCAGAGGCCCCGGATCTCCGGATACCCCCTCCTTCGGCGGGCAGGCCGCCTGCGAGCGCCGCGATTCCGCTTGTCCCCCCTGCCCGCCGAAGGAGGCGGCACCGACGGTAAACACCTGCCCGGGGGGGCGGCGCGGCGAGTCCGAACAGCCGGGCATCCGGCGAGCAGGCCGCTTGGGAGCGAGAACCGGCAGGATTCGTCGAGGCCGGACAGGCGCGTGGCAACATCATGCAGACTAAAGGCTTAGGACAAGACAAGCCCCCGCGTGCAGGGTTCCCTGTCCAGCCAAGCGGGCGAAAATTTTTCCAAAAAACCCCATTTTCACCCTTGCATGATCTCCCATCCCGTGGTACTCTCTTTGGAGCAGTTGGTGCAGGAGCCTTAGTCAGACAGTGAGGGTTGTGAGGTGGAGGGCACCTCGGGCCGGAGATGCCCAGGTCCATTCCCACCGTAAGGTTCTCGCCCCTGCCCCCGATGGCTGCGGAGCTGCCCGGGCGGCGGTCGGCAGGTGATCTGCCGGCGCCCCAGGCGGCCCAGCAAGGACATCGGCGGCAGACTGACACGTAGAGTGGCAAGTGGGCGGCGTGACAATGGCAGGCTGAACCTGCGGACCGCGTTGGCCGCCAGCCGGTGGCACGTCCGCCCGAAAAGAGAGCATACAGGTGTGGAAACCGGAATCAAGTGGAGGACATGTCTAGCTAGGACGGGAGAACCGTCCGTTCCATCCGTGTCGGAGCGGGTGGCCAAAAGGGAGAAAGAAAGGAGTTCGCGATGAAGAAAGCATTGGCAACTTTGGTTGTGCTGGCAGTGGCGTCGGCGGCCTCGGCGGACCTGATCTGCGAGATCGTCACGAACACCTCGCCCGGCACGGGCCTGGCGAGCTACACCATCTGGTTCAAGGGCGAGACCTCGGGCGATGCCCTGGCTGCCTTCGTCGGCAGCATCACGGGGCCCCTCCACCAGGGGTGGTACTGGGTTTCGCCTCCGGGCTTCTGGTACAAGACCCCGTACAACAACACCG
>CAZNSB010000642.1:0-3077 GCA_964575155.1 uncultured Planctomycetaceae bacterium
GCCCGGAGGATACGCGGGCCTACGTCATCTGCGGGCGGCGGGACGATATCGGCCGCGTGCGGATCCCGCTGGAGTCGTTGCAGCGCTGGGCCGCGAACAAGAGCCGGGCTGAAGCCCTTCGCCCGCGCAAGGACACGAAGCTGGCCGTCGAGGAAACCGTGTCTATGCGAGAGTTGCTCGATGATCGGGCGTTGCTCGTCAGTGCCCTTCTGGAATACCACAAACACGGACAGGGCACGAAGCGATTTGTGCGCGAGGCGGCCACAGCGGAATCGCTTGCCGAGACCCTGAGGTGGACGCTCGAACGTGTCCGGGAGATCTTCGTGCTCCTGCCTGGCGATTCTTACGAGGCCTACCGCCAGGCGTGCGAGAGCGGGGCCGCGAACCGTTGGCTTCCCCGCTGTAGCCGTTTGAGGGCCGGGGCCGCCAAGGCTCCGACCCCAGCCAGGTGGTCAGTCTTCTGGATGACTCGCGCCGTAACGTCGATGGGCCTTGCCAAGCAGTCCTTGGCGGACATCTACAAGTTGTTGGCGGTGCGCAATACCAAACTGCCGAACTTCGAGGCGTTCAAGAAGGCTGTGCAGCGAGGGGGATACCACCAGAACAACAAGGGCGAGTGGGAGAGACAGAGCCGTCCTTCCAATGCCACAGCGCCCTCCCGGGCCCAGGCCCCCCCCGTGGGGCAACCGCTTCCCGCGCGGGGGCGCCCGCCAGCGCGCGCCGCCGAGACGGGCGCGACACCGGGCCCGAAGACGTGCGCCTCCTGCGAGGACGACTTCAAGCCCTACGAGTGTTCCGAGTGCGAGAAGATGATCGTTGACCGCTGCCAGAAGTGCCACGCCGAGAAGGCACACGGTAAGCTGATTCCCTGACTACCGATGAGGGCTTTGTAGCCACACCTTCGCGTCCCCGAGGGACATTTCCTTGGGGACACTTTTTGCGCGAAACCGCGTTTTCGCCCCCGAGAAGGCCACAAAAAGTGTCCCCTGCATGTCCCCCGCTACAAGGGTAGAGAGCACGAATCAGGGGATACGCCATGCTGGACATGACACTTCACCGACAAGGACCGACGCGAGCGCTGACGGTCGGCGAGATCGCCGCGAGGCTCGGTCAGCCGGTCCACCGCATCGAGTATGTCATCGACTCGCGAGGGTTGAGGCCGACGGCCTGGGCGGGGCACGCCCGTATCTTCTCCGAATCGGACCTCCAGTTCATCGAGGGCGTCTTACGCAAGATGGATGCCGACCGGAGAATAGGTGCCGCATGACTGCCAGCGCGACTTGGGCACCTGACTTCTTGGACCTCGCGGGCCTCGCGCATTCCCTGTCTACGTCGGAGCGGCAAGTGCAACGGCTCTTGGCGGCTGGGCGGCTTCCAGCGGCCGATATCAACATCAGCGGCACGGGCGGTCCGAAGGGCCGCCGGTGGCGGCGGGACCGCCTGCTTGTGTGGCTCGAAGGGCGCCGACCATGAATAGCAGTCCACCTATGCCGAATCTCGGCGCAGCGACGAGGGCGGCACTTATAAACCGCACCTCTAGGATGTGGGAGGTGGTGGAGCGGCTCCCATTGGTGAATGCTGCCGGTCTCTGGACGCTGAGTACGGCTGCTTATGGACGGCCTGCGGATGAAGAGATCACACTCGCCCGCGCCTGGATTCGGGAATGGGCCGAGGCTCGGTGCACCATCAATCCGCGCGCCCACTCATACGTGCTGAAGCGTGCCGTCGAGCAGTGGGCCGGTTGCGCCATCAGCAACGGCGCGTTCATTCGGGCGGCCCTCGACTTGGGTTTTCGTTTCAGGCGGCCCACACCCCGGTCGTCAAACGCCGTTTTTAACATGGGCAGCACCCGGTGGCAGAGATTTCGTCGGTTGGTGGAGCGGAACCGATGACCGTAACAGGCACCCGTTGTGATCCTGTCGCAGTTGTGCTCGAGCGCCTCCACGGCGTCAAACAGGCCGGGGCCCAGAGGTGGACCGCCCGCTGCCCGGCCCATGAGGATACGCACGCCAGCCTCAGCGTGGCCTGCGGCGAGGATGGCCGGTGCCTCCTCCATTGCCATGCGGGATGCACGCTCGAAGCGGTGTGCCGCGCGATTGACTTGGAACCGAAGGACCTTTTCGTGGTAGAGCCTCGGCAGAACACTCGAGCCGAAAACCGGATCGTCACCACTTACAACTATCGGGGCGAGACCGGGAGCCTCTTGTACCAGGTCGTGCGATATCATCCCAAGGACTTCCGCCAACGGCGGCCTGAGGGTAGTGGCGGCTGGCTCTGGAACCTCAAGGGCGTGCGGCGTGTTCTGTACCGCCTGCCGGAACTCCTGGCCGCCGATCCCGCGACATGGGTCTTTGTCGTCGAGGGCGAGAAGGACGCCGACAACCTCGTGGCTCTCGGCCTTCTGGCCACGTGCAACGCTGGCGGGGCGGACAAGTGGCAGGATACCTACACGGAAACCTTGCGCGGTCGGCGCGTGGCCGTCATTCCCGATGGTGACGCACCGGGCTGGGCCCATGCTCATGATGTGGCCCGGTGGCTGCACGGGGTCGCAGAGATGGTGCGAGTTATTGACCTTGGCCAGATTAAAGGGTTCCAGGGCAAAGATGTCAGCGATTGGATCGAGTGGCTCGACTCGCGCACCGCCGAAGAACTTGCCGCAGCGCTCGTCGAAATGGCGGAGGTCGCTCCTGCCCACCAGCTGGACATGGAGACGCCGATGGTGCGCTTATACCAGTGGCAGCCATTCCCCGTGGACGTACTCCCGCCGGCGTGCCGCCGGTTTGTCCGCGAGGCGGCCGAGGCGCTTGGCGTGGATGCCTCCTATGTTGCCCTGCCAGTCCTGGCGGGTTTGGCGTCGGCTATTGGGAACACGCGCCGAATTGCCCTCAGCCGCACATGGGCAGCACCGGCGGTTATCTGGGCTGGGATCGTCGGCGAATCAGGAACGCTCAAGACTCCCGCCATCAAGACCGCCCTTGCGCCCATCTACAAACGGCAGGCCGAAGCACTCGAGGAGCACCGGGCCACGATGGATCGGTACAAGGCCGACATGCATACCCACCGGCTCGCGGTAAAGG
>CAZNSB010000643.1:0-3051 GCA_964575155.1 uncultured Planctomycetaceae bacterium
GGTCAAGGTCTGGGGCGCGGCGGGCGGCGAGCCGGTGAAGACGCTTGCGGCCCACGAGAAGTGGGTGATCTCGGCGGCCTTTTCGGGTGACGGGCGCCGGCTGGTCACCGGCAGCACCGACAAGACCGTCAAGGTCTGGGACACGAGGACCTGGCAGCTCCTGGCGACGCTGACCGGGCATGAGCACGACGTCCACTCCGTCGCCTTCCTGGACGGGGGCAGGACGGTCGTCTCGGCCAGTCACGACCGGACGATCCGCCTGTGGGACGTCGCCACGGGGAAGGTCCGGGCGAAGATCGCCGGCCCGCGGCGGTACCTCAACACCATCCGCGTGGTGGGCGGCGGGCGGCGGGTCGTCGCCGCCTGCGGGTCGCCGGAGCGAAAGCACGTCGTCGAGGTCCTGGACCTCGCCACCGGGCAGACCGTCCAGATCATGGAGGGCCACTCCGACCTGGTCACCGCCCTCGCCGCCTCCGCCGGCGGAAAGCTCCTCGCCTCCGGCAGCCGGGACCTGACCCTGAGAATCTGGAGCGTCCAGGAATAGCCCGGAAAAGGCATTCGCCGCGGAGAGCGCTGAGAGCGCAGAACGAAAGCTCTTGTCGGAAAAGACCTTATGTCGCCACATGACGAGGAGGGATCCACACTGGGAGTAGACAGTGTGACCGTCCGACCTGCCCGCCATCGACATAGCTCGTGGATGGCAGGCGGGAAAGACGCAGACTTTTGTTGTAGCTGTTTGAAACAGAACAACCGCTGCGTCCTCTGCGCTCTCGGCGGTGAAATATCCGATCACGCCGGGCGGGGGTATTCGGTGCACAGCACGAAACGGGCCGGGGCGTCCTCCTCGATCTTCGGGAACCTCGGCAGGGGATCGAGGAAGCGGTTGTCCCGCGCGTCGTCGTTGACCCGGCTGACCTCGCCGACGAGCACGCTGCCGGCGCCCGCTTCGCCCCAGAAGCTGTGGTAGAGGCGCGGCGGGAGGGCGACCGACTCGCCCGGGGCCAGGACCAGCTCCCCCCCCGGGCCGAACGTCCTCGTCATCCCGTCCACCTGGACGGACACCTCGGACCTCTCGTCCAGCCGGTCGTCTTCCGTGGCGTTGTGCAGGCGGATCAGAAGCCGGCCCCCGCCGCGGTTGATGATGTCCTCCATCTTCTCGATGTGGAAGTGGGCGGGGGTGAGCTGGCCCTCGCGGACCATCATGACCTTCTCGCAGTAGTCCTTGGCGTGGGCGCCGGTCCGCCCCGGCTGGCCGTTGCGGAGGGTGAAGAGCGTCAGCCCGGTTTCGAGGAAGCGTCCCGCCCCGAAGTCGGTGACGTCCCAACCCAGCCCGCAGCGGCGGACCTCGTCGCCCTCGTCGCCCACCCGCCGCCACTGCTGGGGGGTGTACTTCGCCCAGGGGGGGAAGAGGAGCTGACGGGCCTCGGCGAAGCCCAGGAACTCGCGGATGCGGGCGTCGATCTCACTTCGTTTCACGGGCGGGCTCCTTCGCGCGGACGGCCTTTCGGCAGTCGGCCAGCGTGACGTCGTAGTTCCGCAGGAGCCTGGCGGGGGGCTCCGGCTGGTTGGTCCGGTCGGACAGGTACGCCGCGTCCACCGCGGCCATGGTCAGCAGGTTCTCCCAGGCCGACGCCTCGTATCCCGCCGACTCCTCGCCGGCCGCCGCGTCCACAAAGTCGTCGATCATCCTCGTGAACACCGCCGCCGGGGGCTCGGCGCCCTGGAAGCCGGCCAGGACCTTCCCGTCGCGGTCGCGGACGACGCACCGGGCGGGGTCGGCGGTCAGCGAACCGCCCTCGCAATAGGCGGTCAGCCCCTCGCTGACGGGGCTGAAGCACCGGCTGGCGGTGACGGTGGCGGCGACGTTCTCGTGATACCGGCAGACGACGGTGAAGGTGTCGTCGGTGTCGTAGACCGGCTGGTCCTTGGGGCGGCGGTCGGCGGGGACGGCCCCGACGACGCTGTAGACCGTTTCCGGCACCCCCAGCAGCCAGATCACCAGGTCGAACAGGGGGTAGCCCAGCTCCATCAACGCCCCCCCCCCGGCCGCACGGTCCCCACGCCACCCGCTGTCCGCGCCCCAGTTGCACAGGTAGTGCCCCTGGAGCAAGTACACCTGCCCCAGCCCCCCCAGCAGCGACTTCGCCCGCCGGTAGCTGCTCATGAAGCGCCGCTGGGTGCCCACCGCGAACCGCCGCCGGGCGCGGTCCATGCGGCGGCAGAGTTCGACGGCCTCGGGAAGGCTGCGGGCCAGGGGGGCCTGCTTCCAGACGTGGAGCCTGCGCTCGGCGGCCAGGCGGACCAGCTCCGCCGCCGGCGCCGGCGGGACCGCCAGGAACGCCGCCTCCGGACGCGTCTCCACCAGCAGCCGACGGTGGTCGCTGTAGGCCGGGCACAAGGCCTCGGCCGCTCCCGCCTCCGCCGCCGAGCGGTCGCGGTCGCTGATCCCGGTCAGCCGAACCTTTCCCGAGCGGCGCAGGGCCTGGAGAGCATGGATCCCGAACCCGCCGGCGCCGATCAGGGCGGCAGGCAAGGTCTCTTGCGGCATGGGGTTGCCCTGCCTTTCTGAAGCGCCCAGCTTACCACCCGCCCGCCCCTTGTCAAGCCCGGCCGGCGGCCAGCGGCGACAAAAAAACTCGCTTTCCTGATCCCTCAGCCCCGCCAGGCACTTGACATGGCCATCCCGGTAGTGGTATACTTTGGCGTTAGTATGGCAACGGCGACCACCAAGGCTGCAACGGGGAAGTCCTCGCGGCGGTTAGCGATTCGTACATACGACGCGGCCCTGAAATACCTGTACGCGCAGACGGACTACGAGCAGATGCGTCGGGTGCGCTACAACAGCGACACCTTCAGCCTGACCCGGATGAAGGCCCTGCTGAAGAGGCTGCGGAATCCGCACAAGGCCTTGTCTTGCGTGCACATAGCCGGGACCAAGGGCAAGGGTTCCACGGCGACCATGCTGGCGGTGATGCTCCAGGCCTGCGGGCACAAGGTCGGGCTGTACACCTCGCCGCACCTGGTGGACATCCGCGAGCGGATCCGCATCAA
>CAZNSB010000644.1:0-3050 GCA_964575155.1 uncultured Planctomycetaceae bacterium
AAGTTGAAGAAACTCTATCCATCACTTGACGGCTGACAGAGTACTAGTGCTCTGTTACATCTAAACCGATGGGTCGGGTGCCACGGCTGCGCTGTGTGCAGCCGTGCCGGGCGTTCGCACTGCCGCAAACTGCGCAGCAGTGGCACCCATCCGAGCACGAGTAACAAAGCACTAGCATGGAAGCCACGATGGCCTGGCCCGCTCAGGCCGGCTCGATCGTCAGCTTGATCTTCTTGGGCGGGTTCGAGCCCATCACCCATTTCTGGATGTACTGCGTCTTGATGACGGGCGGCTTGCCGCCTTCGCCCAGCTCCTCCTCGTAGACGTAGGTCCCCTTGGTCTCCCTTCCCAGGGCCAGGATCACTTCCATCTTCTCCATGTCTTGTCTCCTCGCTCGGCCAGGGTTCTCCGGGCCGAACAACCCACACGCACGCCGGCCGGGCAGTATCAAAGACGAGTCCCACTGGCCAGACTGCCGGTCGGCCTTCCCACGCCCTGCGCCGCTTCGCCGGTGCAACGCTCCCGGCCGGCGCATTATCCCCGCCCGCCCGGGGACGGGCAAGGCCCTTCGGACACATAGTGCCTCGTCAAGACGGAACTTTGGGGTGCGACCTGCCTGCCGGCTGCGCCTTTTGCAGCCGTGGCTGCCCCGGAACCCGCACGGCTGCGGACGGCGCAGCCGTAGCCGTGACACCGAGCTCTTTCTACATCCGCACGGGCACGGTGCGGAGCCAGCCGGCGACTTGGCCGAAGGTCTCGGCGCCGCAGGCGGGGGGGGCGACGCCGGCGGTGGTGAGGACGATTCGGCGGTGGTCGGGGCAGTCGGCCAGCTCGGCGAGGATGAACTGCTTGATCCGCCCGGCCGGCAGCAGCCAGGCCATGCAGTGGGTGCCTCCGACGAGGCACTTGGAGGGGGCCCTGGTACGCCCGTCGGCCAGGCGGGTGTTGCCGAGGGTGGGGGCGCTGAAGGCCTCGATGCTGGCGGCGGGGACGGTGTCGATGCGTTCGAGCAGGGCCCCCAGCAGCCCGCACATGTGCAGCTCGTGGATCTTTCCGTGGTCCTGGATGATGCGTCCGTAGTCGCACAGGTGGGGCAGGCAGTACTTCTGGAACTGCGCGGGGGAGATGAGGGTGGTGGAGGTGTTCTCGACGGAGACGAGAAGGTCGGCGGGCGTGTGGCGGGCGATGCGCTCGACCTGCTCGCAGCGGGCGGCGTGCATCAGGGCGATCAGCTCGTCCATCTCCCGGGGGAAGTCGTGGAGGAAGTAGTGGGTGTTGACGGGCCCGATGACGTGCTCGACGAGGTGCATCAAGGGGCTGGGGGCGTGGCCGGTCTTGGTGATGCCGCGCTGCCCGATCCGCCGCTGGCGGTCGCGGGCGGCGGCGAGGGCGTCCTCGTCGATCTCGAACTCCAGGTCGGCGTAGAGCCAGCGGAAGCGCCGCAGGTCCTCGCGGGTCTTGACGGGGAACTCGGCGGGGTGCCAGCTCGCGGTGGCGGGGTCCTGCCTCCACCGCTCGGTGAGGTCTCCGTCGGGGGTGTGCGTGACGACGGTGCGGGTGTGGTCGGCGACGCCCTCGCGGGTGCGGACGCGGGGGGCGTTGGCGCGGAGGCCGGCGGCGGCGCCGAAGATGCCGTCGGCGCCGATGCAGTCGAGGAGCTGCTCGTCGTCGAGGGCGCGGACGCTCTCGGGCTGGCTGAGGCGCCAGGTGTTGTTGGTGACCTTTGCCCAGAAGGGCAGGCGGTCGACCGCCTCGCCGCGGTAGGCCGCCAGCAGCCGCTGGCGGGAGGTCATCTCGTCGTCGGGATAAACCTTGTCCCGCATGGTCTTCCCTGGTATACTCACCATCCGGACAAGAGGCATTATAAGCGCTTAAGCGCTTTTCATCCCCAACGTAAGAGGGCGGGACGCCGGGCGGGCGGGCAGCCGGCCGCCGGGCCTCCTTTTCCAGAAACCTGGGAACTTGCCGCTGGGCCGCTTCGTCTAAGAAGTGGTTGGACCGGAAGCGCGGACGGAGGGGGGGCCGTCCCCGCGGGGGCGTGGGCGTGAGAAAGGCAGCGGCTAGTGCTCTTGTGCTCCTCTGTGCCGCCGCGGTGGCGTTCTGCGCCGAGGGCGGCAGGCACGAGGCCATCGTCCGCGAGCTGCTCCGCAGCCGGGTCCTGGCCAACACCCACTTCCGCGTGCCGCTGGCGGTGTGGAAGCAGTACGTGCGGGAGACCTTCCTGCCCGTCCCGCCGGCGGCGCCGCCGGTGGCCATCATCATCGAGGAGCAGAGCTTCGGCGTGACCATCCCCCCGCGGGCGGAAGCGGGCACGAAGAAGCCGACGGTGAAGATGACGCTGCGCGTCCGCGCGTTCGACCGGGAGGGCGTATGGCGATGGCAGGCGCTTCCGCGCGGGCTTTCGTGGGGCAAGATGACCGTCGACGGCAAGGCTGTGACGCTGCCCCGGGTCAAGGGGCACCCGCTCTGGACGATCGCCGGGGCAGGCGTGCACACGCTCTCGGCGGAGGCCCCGCTTCCCGGTGCGACCGCCGACGGCGGGTGGATGTCCTTCGGCGTCCTCGTCGCCGGGCGCACCTTCATCCGGTACGACTCGCCGGAGCCCTGGGAGGTCTACGACACCTTTCAGGGCACCTGGCGCCTGCCCGCCACGGAGGACAAGGGCACACACCTGCTCCTGCCGGCCGGGCGCACCGAAAGCGTAACGCTCCGGTACCGGCGCCGGCGGCCGGTCACCGAGCACGCGCCGCGGTACGGGGTCGCCGGCCCGGTGGCCTGGAACCTCGGCGCAGGCAGCCAGCAGGTCCACGCCGTCCTGAACGTGCGGATCATCGGCGGGCGGACGGACCGCATCGACCTGGTCCTGCCCGCCGCCGCCGAACGCCTCGCCGTCGCCGGGGCGGACGTGCGCCAGACCCGCGCCCGGCCCGGCGGCGCGAGCGTCTTCCTCCGCGGGAAGGTGCGGGACCAGACGCTGCTGACGGTGCGGTACGAGCTTCCGCCGGGCGGGGGGGCCCAGCGGCTGCGTGACGGTCAGCGCGTTCGGCAAG
>CAZNSB010000645.1:0-3050 GCA_964575155.1 uncultured Planctomycetaceae bacterium
CAATGCCGATGGACGCCGCATTGGCGCCACCAATCGTGAGGGCGCCGCCGGTTCCGCCAGTCGGCGCCCCGCAGTCGATGGCCAGGGCTCCGGCCGTTCCGCCGGCCCCAGCACTCGCGCCACTGGTCACGGCGATGGCTCCGCCGGTTCCGTTTCCGGCCCCGGCTCCACCGATCAGGCTGGCTGCCCCGCCGTCGCCGTTGGTGTGGCCGGCGCCGGAGGTGATGACGATTGCACCCCCGTTGCCACCGCCGCTACCGGCCAGCCCGTCGATGCCGAGGGACGCATCCGATCCCGTCATCGCGGGCACCAGGGGCGCCGAGCCGAAGGTCTTCACGCCATTGACCGTCTGATTCCCCTCGGTCATCACGAAGCTGGCGGCTGCCCCCGCCTCGGGGATGGTGTAGGTCCGGGCGGCGGCGCAACTTGCGTTCACAATCGTCACCATCGACGTCCCCACGTCGATCGGGTTGAACGTGATCCCGCCGGAGGTCGCTCCGTTCATCTCCAGGTAGCCGGCGCCAGTGGCGAAGACCAGGTCCTTGCCGGCGGCGATGGTCGTGTCGCCACTGAGCGTATTCGCCCCGCTGCACGTCTTGAACGTGCCGGTCGACCCGCTGAAGTCGATGTTCGGGTCGCCGGTGGAGGCGCTGACGTTGCCCTGGAAGTCGGCGGTTCCGGTCCAGGCATTGGCAATGCCCAGGCCCGGCAGGGTGCAGGTCGTGGCCGGCAGGGTGATGGTCGGCGTCCCGGCCGAGTTCTGGAGGGTTGTGGTGCCCGTTCCCGAAGCGATGGGCGCGATCTTGATGGCGCCGTTGGTGGCCCCGTCCAGTTGGACGTAGCCAGTTTGTGCGGCGTCGATAACCGCCAGCGTCGCGGTGATGTCGGGCAGCGTCACGGTGATGTCGCCGGTGGTCTGCGTGTTGGTCAGCGTGACGGCGTTGTCCGAACCGCCGGTAGTGACCTCCAGCTTGAGCGTTCCCGTGGCGTTGTCGCTGTCGATCGTGAAGCTGTTGGACGTGGTTCCGCTGGTTGCGCCAAGGCTGACCGTGCCGCCGTTCGCGGCGTTGCTGTGGTCATGCTGCACGTTGGTCAGGTCGGTGATCGTGTTGAGGATCACCCCGGACGCCTGCACCAGCACCTCGCCCGTGTTGTCGCTGAACGTGACGGTCTTGTTGCCGGTCAGATTCGCCGGAACGAGGGTCAGGGTGAAGTTGCCGGTCGCCGAGTTGGTGTTCAGGGCGATCTTGGCGGCGCTGGAGTCGTTGTCCACCGTCCAGACCGCGTTGGTGGTGCCCGTCAGCGCCGTGGTGCCGATGGACCCGTCTGAGTTGCTCGTGACGGCGAAATACAGCGTTCCCGCCCCCGGCGCGGGCAGGTACACCGTCCGGTTCGCCGTCATGGTGGTCGGGGCGCCTATGGTCAAGGTATAGTCGCCCGTCCCGCTGTCCGGCGCGGACAGCTTGATGTTGGGGTGCACGGAGTCGGAGTTGATCTCCCAGTCCGTGTCCGTACTGCCACTGCTGGCCGCCCCCAGCGACCCGATGTACGTCCCATCGCTGTCGAGGTTTGCCAGCCGATTCTGGAGGCCCAGGATTCGCACGAGGGCGCTGGACCTCTTCCACCTGGTTTTCTGTGATGTCGTCAGCACGGCCATGATGCGGCTCCTTCTCACGGAAGCCGGCTCCGCGCCGCGGTCGCGCTCTTCTCGTCGAGCCCACTCCTCAGCGGTTCAAGGGCCCGCTGGACGCCCGTTACGTTTTGCTCCTGCTCAACCGCATCCCCAAGTCGCGCACGGTCCACTGTGCCGTGACGGAGTGCGGAGTGAATAGTTCGATCTGGAAAAGGTTGCCCTCGGCCGCGTCGAACTCCACGGCCGCTCGCTGCACCAGTTGGCTCTTGTCCAAGAGCATCGAGTATTGGCGGATCGGCGTACTGCCGGTCTGTACCTCCTCGCCCGTGCGCATGGCGCGGACCCCCAGGCGCACGTTGTCGGCGACATCGGCGCCGGCGTGGACGATCATCTGGTCCAGGTGCTTGTCCTGCATAATGGACGACTGGCCCACGTATCCCCGCCAGCGGGCGGCGAACTCCACAGCGTTGTCGTTCGTCCCCGAGGGGTATTTGTAGATCGCCCCGGCGTCCGTGGCGATCAGCATGAGCGCGTTGGCATTGGGTACGGCCAATTCGCACATCGCCGTGATGCCCGCATCGTCCGCACCGCCGGCTAGGGAAGTCTGCACCACCGAGGACGGCAGCGTTCCCGTCCCATCATCGCCGGACTTGAGCGTGCAGGTGGCCAGCGCTACCGCATCGCCGGACTTGTTGAACCCGTCCCGGGCCTGCGTGCCGGTCGTGTTGCCCGGGTCGATGTAGAGTGTGATGTCCGTACCGGAGGCGGTGGCGTATTCCTCCCCGGCAGAGATCGAGCCGTCCGCGATCGTCACGGTGATGCTGTTCCCGGCCAGCCCGGGGGTCTCGGCGGTGAAGGTGAGATCATTGTTGTCGCCCGTCTCGGCGGTAGAGTACGTCCCCCGCGTGCCCAGGCAGGCCGGCTCAAAGACCGTGAACCAGTTCTCCGCCCGGTCATAGACCAGAATCCGCTGCGCCTTCGTGCCGTTGGGCCGGGCCGTCGCCATCCATACCTGATTCTCGGCCGAGAAGTAGGCCGCTCGCGCCACAGTGCGGGCCGCCACGGGAACTTCCTCGATGGTATTGCGGATTCGGTTCTGCGCCAGATCGGCCATGCGGGTGCCCGCCAGCACGAGCCAGGTGCTATAGCCGAGGGCGTGAATCTCGCTGGCGGCGCCAACCGCCGCGCCCGTCGCCACGCAGCCGAGGGATTCGTGTGCCAGTCGCGGCCAGAGGAACCCGGTTCCGTCGCGGTCCAGGACGTGCGTCATGGTCGGGCCGAAGGCGGCGATGATCCCGCCACCGGCGACCACGTTGTTCACGTCGCCGGGCAGGCCGCTGGTGATCGTGCCGACCCAGGGCGTCGGGACGAAGGTCTTGCTGTCCCCGCCGATGTTGTAGGTGTGCTTGCGCGGGAC
>CAZNSB010000646.1:0-3046 GCA_964575155.1 uncultured Planctomycetaceae bacterium
ATCCAACGCCTCGCCGGCAGCTTCAAGGTGCCCCCGCCCGACCTGAGCCCCATGCCCAAACCCCGAATCGCGTCGGCCCCCCACCCCGCCGGGGCGGGGCCCAGGGCCCGGATGCCCGAACCACGTATGGCCCCCCCACCTGCCGCCGGCGGGCTGGGGCAGAAAAGCTGGCACTGGGTGGTCCTGGGATTGACGGTGCTGTGCGTGCTGATCGCCGGGTTGGCGATCGGGCACAGCGCGGGCTTCGCCAAGGGCCGGGTCCTGGCCAACGAGCCGACGGGCAACGGCACCGGCTCCATCCAAACGCCGCAGCGGCAGGACGTCCACCTGGCCTCGTCGGTGATGCCGTCCGGCGCCCAGGCGATGGTCTTCCACCGCATGGGCGCCGCGGCCGGGGCGTGGGGCCGGGTCACCGTCTGGGTGCCGCTGCGCCCCGAAGGCCCGCTGGCGGCGCAGGCCCGGCGGTTCGGGGGCCTGGTCGGCGCCGACGGGAGACTCCTGTCGGGGCGGTTCTGGCTGGTGTACGGCCGGGACTACCCGTACGACGGGGGGCGGATCGGTCCGGTATCCTACCGGCTGGAGGGCCGGGACGGCACGGCCGACCCCGCCCACCTGGGCCTGGCGCTGCGCGCGCCGACGGGGCGGTACGACGGGACGCGGTTCCGGTCGTCGCCGGCGGTCCGCGAATCCGCTACGATGCTGCATTGGAGAGTGTGGTAAGGATGAACCTATGAGCCCACAAGTTGTTCAGATCCCGATGGCCAAGGAGGACCTGGCGCTACAGAGGTCGCTGGGTTCGCTGTGCGAGCTGCTGGTGGCGGCGGATGTATGGGCTTCGCGGTACGACGCGACGGGCCTGACCGCGCAAGGGGTGCGGAACATCCGCCGCGACGCCGACCGCGCGCACCGGGCGTCCAAGCGACGCCTCTGCGTGGGACTGTTCGGGCCCAGCGGAGCGGGCAAGTCGTTCCTGATCGGCGAACTGGGCCGGGGGGGCGACGAGGACCTGATGATTTCCCGTCCCGGCACCGCCGCCGGGCCGGTGCCGTTTCTGAAGAACATCAACCCCAACATGGCGGACGAGGCCACCGCGGTGGTGTGCCGGCTGACATCGGTCCCGCAGGTCCGGCCCGAGCGTCCCGGGACGTTCGCCGCCCGCATCCTGTCGACTTCGGACGTGCTCAAGTGTCTGGCGACGGGGTTCGTCTACGAGTGCAAGTACCCCGAGGTGGAGGGGATCTCCCAGCGGTGCGAGGATCTGCTGGAGCAGTTGCCCCGGGGGCGGGGCGACGACGCGTTCCTGGACGTGCTCGACGACGCCTGGAGCTACGTGGAGGAGCGGTTCAACACGCACCACTACTACGTGCCGCTGCTGCGACGGGCGGACATCCGCACCCGGCTGGGGCGGGTCGGCGGGCCGCTCAACGAGGACCAGCACCGCCTGCTGGCCTCCACCCTCTGGGGCATGGGAGACACCCCGGCGATCGACCTGCTGTACGCCCACCTGACCTCCGCCCTGGCCCAGGTCCGCCACGTCGACCACGTCGAAATCGATCAGGACGCGGTGGTCTCCGTCGGCGGGCCCGAAGAGGACGACGAGACGAGGAACCCCTCCACCATCGTCAACGCCCGGATCCTCAACGACCTCATGCAGGGCGGGTACGGCGCGGTGCCGGTCTACTTCGGCGACGGTGCGGCCAGCGACGTGCAGATGGAAAAGGCGACCGTCAGCGCCCTGGTGGCGGAGCTGTCGCTTCCCGTCGAGCAGATGGCCGGGGAGGTGGAGCCGCGGATCGTGGACGTCGCCGACATCCTGGACTTCCCCGGCGCCCGCACGGGCCGGGCGGGCGCCGAGGGCGAATCGGGCTGCCTGCCCGAAAAGCTGCAGAACGACAGGGAGGGCCTCCGCAATGTCCTGGAACTTTTCAAGCGCGGCAAGCTGACGTTCCTGTTCGAGGGCTACTGCCGGGAGCGGGAAATCACGGTCCTGAACTTCTGCATCGACGGGTTCGAACGCCCCGAGTGCCACGACGTGGTGCCGCAGGTGACGCGGTGGGTGGAAACGCGCTACCCCCGCTTCGACGCGCTGGGCGAAGAGGAGCTGACCAGCCCGTCGCTGTTCCTGTGCCTGACCAAGTTCGACAAGCTCCTCCAGCCGGCGATCGGGGTCGGCATCGAGAAGCGCTGGGATTCGACCGTCCAGAAGATCGTCAGCTTCTTCGACCGCGCGGGCAACTCGTGGTTCACCAACTGGGGGGAAGTCCCCGGGCGGTGCTTCGACAACCTCTTCTGGGTCCGCAACCCCAGCTTCGCCGTTGAGCAGGAGTACCTGAGCGAGGCCGAGACGTCCTACCGGATCAGCGAGATCGTCAAGCGGTTCATGCAGGACTACGAGGAGAAGTGGCGCGGTTCAATCCCGGCCGACGCCCAGGACAAGCGCCACACGGGCATCGCCTTGCTGGCCAAGTCCATCCAGCGCAAGCTCCGCCCTGAAACCAAGCGGCGCGAGCTGGAGGACAAGCTGACGGTGATGACCTCCGTGCTGGACGAGATCCTCGCCCGCCACTACGTGTCGGTGGACAACGAGGAGCGGATCGAGGCGGGCCGGAAGTCCGCCCGCCGCCTGATCGCGCTGATGCAGGGGCACGAGGAGGATTGCCTCTTCGGGCCGCTGCTGGCGGCGCTGGGTCTGCCCGCCGAGATCGTCCGCCGGCAACTGGGCAACATGAGCGAGGGCGTCGTGCCCGTGCTGACCAGCCGGCAGATGGACAGCTTCGTCGAGGACCTGGTGGAGGACTGGCTGGCGCACGTCCGCAAGCTGCTGCAGAAAGAGGATGGGCTGATGCGGTTGATCGGCCAGGACGCCACCGCCGTCACCGGCTTCGTCGAGCAGCGCGCCTTGCGGGCCAAGAGCCCCGCCTTCCGCCAGGACTTCACCGAGAGCATCGCCTTTTTCTTCGAGCACCCGCTGGGCCTGGAGCACTTCGCCCTGCCGCTGACAGCGGTGTGCTGCCGCAAGTGGAGCGACTTCGTGACGACGCTGGGC